>CAZAJH010000102.1:0-6894 GCA_964485385.1 uncultured Flavobacterium sp. | reverse complement strand
ACAGAGAACAAGATACGGTAAAACAATTTAGAGCCCATTTTTCATTAAAACGATAAAACCAAAACAATGACAATTAAAAGAGTATTGATTCTATTAGCATTAGTAGTAAGTAAGAGTATTTATTCACAGGAGGTATTGCCGGTTTATACGGATTATTTATCAGACAATTATTATTTGCTTCATCCTTCTATGGCAGGTGCTGCGAGTTGTGCCAAGGTTCGATTATCAGCAAGACAGCAGTGGGCGGGTCAACAGGATGCGCCATCGTTACAGACTTTGAGTTTTAACGGGCGTATCGGAGAGCGTTCGGGAGCAGGAATCATACTGATTAACGACAAGAATGGTTACCACGCGCAAAGGGGAATGCGATTGACCTATGCGCACCATTTGTTGTTTTCAAGGGATGAGATTGATTTGAATCAGTTGTCGTTTGGGATGAATGTAGGATTTGCACAGAGTACCTTGGATGAGACGGAGTTTTTGATAGGCAATCCGGAGTATGATCCGATTATAGATGGAACGATAGTACAAAGAGCGAGTTATTTTAATGTGGATATTGGAGCATCGTACAATTATTTAGACTTTTATGTGCATGCAACGGTTAAGAATGCACTAGCTAGTGATAGAAAGTTGTATACCGATAGGGAGCCTGTTAATTTAAAGCGAGTGGTCTTTAATATGGGCTATACTTTTGGGGATGAGGATAGGCTTTTATGGGAGCCATCGATGTTGTTTCAGTACATTAGTCAGACTAAGGAATCGATGGTGGATGTGAATTTGAAGGTGTACAAGAATTTGGATTTTGGTAGGTTGTGGGGAGGCTTTTCGTACAGAAGGAGTTTGGATGGTGCGGAGTACGTAGAGGGTACTTCGGTAAAAGCACAGAAGTTGCAGTATTTTTCACCGATATTGGGTATTAATTACAAGCGATTTATGTTGGCTTACACCTACTCTCAATTGGGAGGCGATGTGAAGTTTGACAACGCTGGATTCCACAACATCACACTGGGAATTAACTTATTCTGTCAGCCAGAGAAATACCACTGTAACTGTCCGGCAGTGAATTAGTAAAATAGTACAAACAAAAAGTCCCGATTAATTGTCGGGACTTTTTTTATCCGTGATACACACGAGACAATATAATTTTATTCTCCTTAATTTCTAGTACTTCAGCCACCAACATGTCGTTTTCACCTGAAACCATTCGAACATATTCCATAAAAACACGATCACTGTTTGCCGTCAACGAAGTTACCTTATAATGGAGAGAAGGGATATTTTGAAATGCTTCTTGCCACCATGTTCGAAGTGCTTCTTTTCCTTTGACATAACCATTCGTTTCGGGGTGTTTGATCTTTAACTTGGGGCTAAAGTGCGTGGCATCATCGTCGTACAAAGACAATAACTTTTCTAAGTTATGCGAATTAAAAGCTTCAAACCAAGCATGAGCAATTGACAAATTTTTCTCCGGACTCATACTCAATTATATGTTTTTTAAATTGATAATTTCTTGTTCGGTCAAAAACCTCCAATTGCCGCGAGGTAAATTTTTCTTAGTCAATCCTGCAAAAGCAACACGGTCAATTTTTAGTACGTTGTAGTTGAAACTTTCAAAAATAGCACGAACTACTTTAACGTTAGGTGTTCGCAATTTTAAGCCAATTTCGGTTTTGGGTTGGTCTTCAATGTAACTGATTTCGTCTATGTACAAGCGATGACCATCCAAAGTGACTCCACCAGCAATTTTCTCTAAATCTTCAAATTTTAAATTTCGGTCTAAGGAAACTTGGTAGATTTTAGGCGACTTCTGATTGGGTAAACTAAACTTGCGTATCATATCCGTGTCGTTGGTAAATACCAATAAACCCGTAGTGTTTTTATCCATTCTTCCTATCGGTTGAATGTTGGCTCGGGTTGCACTTCGCACTAATTCTAACACGTTTTTATGGTCAATTTCATCTTCCGAAGTAGTGAAATTTTTAGGTTTATTGAGTAGAATGTATTCTTTTTTTTCGGGAACCAAAGTTTTGCCATCAAAGTTTACTACATCGCCCGGTTTTACTTTGTAACCCATTTCGACAACGACTTCACCGTTGACTTTTACATTGCCCGATTGAATGTAAATATCGGCATCACGACGCGAACAGACACCCGAGTTGGAAATGTATTTGTTTAAACGAATATCGTCTGATTTGATGGGTTTGGATACATTTTGAGTGGGTTTAGTAGCCGATTTGGGTCGCGGTTTTTGCGAACGCTTGGGCATTGGCGGTTTGGCGCTAGGCGAAACTTTCTTTTTATCGGCGCTGGGTTTACTATTTCTTTTACTGCGATTGTCGTTACTCATTACTCAAAAATTTTGGCAAAGATACTGATTTTAATGGTATGTACCCGAATCGATTTGGATGATGGTTGGGAACAAAAGCTATGAGTAGCATAAGAGCTGTTTTTTAGCCCCGATAAAGGCGGTATCCTCGCAGTGCAACGGAGAGATAAAGCCGAAAGCGGGACAATTGTTGAAATGAAAACGAGTGGTCTGCTTCTTCCATCGACAAGCTCAGGATTAAAAAATTGAAATTGACTTTTGAAATTGCCATTGCCATTGCATTTATTATCTTTGTTAAAAATAATTTGTATGTTGACACTCGACCCAAAAGAACTGTCGCCGATGAAGTTACAAGCGTATTTGCAAAGTGCGATTGCGCCGCGTCCGATTGCGTTTGCGAGCACGATGGATGCTAACGGGAAACCGAATTTATCGCCGTTTAGTTTCTTTAATATTTTTAGTTCGAATCCGCCCATTTTGGTTTTTTCGCCGGCGCGAAGAGTGCGAAATAACACCATCAAGCACACTTTAATCAACTGTGAAGCAACGCGTGAAGTGGTGATTAATGTGGTGAATTTTGATATAGTGCAGCAAATGTCATTGTCGAGTACCGAATATCCGGATGGTGTGGACGAGTTTATCAAATCTGGTTTAACACCAATTCCGTCTGAGCAAGTCAAACCGTATCGTGTAGCTGAAAGTCCGGTACAATTGGAATGCAAGGTCAACCAAATTATTCCGCTCGGAACGGAGGGCGGAGCAGGCAATATGATTATTTGCGAAGTGCTGAAAATGCACATTAACGAAGCCGTTTTGGATGCAGAAGGTCACATTGATCCAATGAAAATTGATTTGGTGTCGCGTTTGGGAGGCAATTGGTATTCGCGCGCCAATCGAGGTTTGTTTGAAGTAGAAAAACCCTTGGTAACCTTAGGAATTGGAGTAGATGCTATACCCGATTTTATTAAGGAAAGTTCGGTTTTTGATGGCAATGATTTGGGCAAATTAGGAAATGTCGAGGCCTTGCCAACTGAAGAAGAAATTAGTATATTTGTCAGACAAAATTTTGAGGTGAAGGCAGTTTTGAGTGCTGATGATGAGTTGCAAAAACACCAATTTGCCAAAGAGTTTTTAGATAAAAATGAGGTGCTAACCGCGTGGAAAGTACTATTAGCCAAAAAATAAATTTGTTAGATTATGGAAGTTTCAGGAAAAGTAAAAGTAGTAAGCCCAGAGATGCAAGTGAGCGCTACATTCAGAAAAAGAGAGTTAGTGGTGACTACAGACGAGCAGTATCCACAACACATTATGATTGAATTTATTCAAGATAAAAGTGATTTGCTCAACAATATTGCTGTTGGTGATGCCGTAAAAGTATCGATAAATTTAGGAGGAAGAGAATGGGTGAATCCGCAAGGAGAAACCAAATATTTCAACTCTATTAGAGGTTGGAGAATTGAAAAATTACAAACCGAAGCGCCTGCAGCACCACAAATGCCTCCAATGCCAGCAGCAGAAGCGTTTGCTCCAGCAACTGATTTTAAAGAAGAAGAACACGACGATTTACCTTTTTAAGAAGCAAGATCGCTTCGCTGCAAGACCGCTATGCTGAAAGAAGCGAGATTTCTCATCTTCTTCTTTCAGTGCAACGGTCTTTCTTCTTTCTGTGCAACGGTCTTTCCTCTATTTTCTAAAAGATGTATTTCCTAACCAAAGAACTCTATTTTCCACCCGTTGAAGAAGCTTCCTACGAAGGCATTTTGGCTGTAGGTGGAGACTTGTCTGTTGCCCGATTGTTATTGGCTTACGACAATGGTATTTTTCCTTGGTATGATGCCGATGAACCTATTTTGTGGTGGGCACCGCCGTATCGTATGGTGGTCAATCCGCACGATTATAAACCACCTAAGAGTCTGCGAAATATCATAAATAGAAATCTGTTTGAAGTTACTATTGATCACGATTTTGAGGCCGTAATTCGCAATTGCCAAACCGTAGATCGCAAAAACCAAGACGGCACATGGATCACAGAAGCCATTATAAAGGCGTATACGGAGTTGTACCAAATAGGAAAAGCCAAATCGTTTGAAGTATGGCAAAATGGCGAGTTAGTGGGCGGTTTGTACGGCACTGATTTAGGTCATGTTTTTTGCGGGGAAAGTATGTTTGCCAAAGTACCCAATGCGAGTAAAGTAGCTTTTGTAAAATTGGTTGAATATTTAAGAGACAACAATTACAAACTCCTCGATTGTCAAGTGCACAATGATCATTTGGAAAAATTAGGCGCATTTGAAATTCCGCGTGAACTATTCATGCAAATTTTAAAATCAAAATAAAAAGCAACAATACTTCATTCAAATTCAAGTTTTCATTTACTGAACACTGAACACTGAACACTGAACACTGAACACTGAACACTAGTCTCTTGTCCAACAATCCATCACATGATCATTGACCATTCCGGTGGCTTGCATGTGTGCATACACTACGGTTGTGCCTACAAATTTGAATCCGCGTTTCTTTAAATCTTTACTAATGGCATCCGAAAGCGGTGTTGAAGCAGGAACATCCCGTAAGGTTTTGGGCTGGTTGTCAATAGGTTTTCCATCGGTGAATTTCCAAATATAATTGGAGAAACTGCCAAATTCTTTCTGTACTTCCATAAAGGCAATGGCGTTAGAAACTGCAGCGCGAATTTTAAGTTGATTGCGAATAATTCCTGCATCTAACATCAATTCTTGAATTTTACTTTCGCCAAACTGTGCTACTTTTTTATAATCAAATTGGGCAAAAGCTCTTCTAAAATTTCCTCTTTTGGCCAAAATGGTATACCAACTCAATCCCGCTTGAAAGGTTTCGAGAATCAAAAATTCGAATAGTAATTGGTCGTCGTAAACGGGTTTTCCCCATTCGTTATCGTGGTAATCGCGGTACAAATCGTCTTTTTCGCACCAGGCGCAACGGGGTTTAGTTTGCATCTTTGGCTAAGTATTTTTCAATTAAATAATGACCTAAATAAATCATCGGTGTCATCAATACGGCAATAATCAATTTGACAGTATAGCCCGTGAATCCTGAGATAAGATAGGTTTTGAAATCCATTATGCCGGGCAAATAAAAGGCTATTCCCAACACAATAAAGCTGTCAAATAACTGCGATATCACGGTAGAACCGGTACTTCGCAACCAAATCATTTGGTTTCCGGTTCGTTTTTTTACCAAATGAAAAATAGTCACGTCAATCAATTGCGACGCCAAAAAGGCCACAATGCTGCCCACAATAATCAACTGACTTTGCCCAAATACCGCACGGAACTGTTCTGTAGAGACCGAACTGATTTTGGTGGATGGAATTTTCATTGCAAAAAACAAGATGATAAAAGTATACGCTATTAGCGAAGCGGTTATCAAAGAGAGTTTTCTTACCCCTTTTTCGCCAAAATATTCGTTGATCAAATCGGTCGTAATAAACACAATGGGCCATGGCAAAATCCCGATGCTCATTACTGCAGGGCCTACATCAATGAGTTTGCCGCCAATGAGTTCGGCTACGATCGCGTTGGTAATAAAAATTCCGGCTAAAATAACGTAAACGGTGTCTTTTCTCGATTTGAACATTTGCTTGTACCTAATGATTCAAAGTTAGTATTTTATTTTTAGAAGCGAAAGGCTTGGGCTTTTTTTGTAATCGTCTTTCCCGCTTTCGGCTTTAGTCGTATCCCGAAAAAAATCGGGATACGAGCTATCACCTCAGTCGGGGCTAAAGCGGAAACGTCTTTTGTGAAAATAGTAGTCATAAAAAAACCTCGTTCCAATTAAGAAACGAGGCTTTTATTAGTATAAGTTGTACGTAGTCCAACTTTATATTATCCCAAAGCAACTCTTTTGAATCCGGTAACTGTCAAACCAGCATCAACCGATTTGATGTAAGCCGAAACACTCATAGAACTGTCTTTGATGTAATCTTGGTTTACCAGTGTATTGTCTTTGAAGAAACGGTTTAATTTTCCTTTAGCGATGTTATCTAACATAGCTTCTGGTTTTCCTTCTTGACGCAATTGGTCTTTTGCGATTTCAATTTCTTTAGCAATAGTGTCTGCATCAACTCCGTTTTCGTCCAAAGCGATTGGAGACATAGCAGCCGCTTGCATTGCTACGTTTCTTGAAGCCTCATCAGCACCAGCCACATTAGCCGATAACGAAACTAACGTAGCAATTTTGTTACCTGCGTGGATGTACGAACCTACGAAAGCACCTGATAATCTCTCAAAAGAACCGATTTCGATTTTTTCTCCGATTACGCCTGTTTGCTCGATTAACTTCTCAGCCACACTGATTCCGTTGAAATCAGAAGCCAATAATTCTTCTTTAGTAGCATAGTTTAAAGCTTGGTTTGCTAAGTCGGTAGCCAATTTTACGAAACCTTCGTTTTTACCTACGAAATCTGTTTCACAGTTCAAAGTGATTACAACACCTTCTGTTTTGTCAGCATTAACAGCAGCGATAGCAGCTCCTTCAGTAGATTCTCTATCCGAACGGTTAGCCGCTACTTTTTGACCTTTTTTTCT
>CAZAJH010000101.1:0-6903 GCA_964485385.1 uncultured Flavobacterium sp. | reverse complement strand
ATCGTAACTACCGAAACCGTTTCGGGCGCAACCGTTGACTTGTACAATTTCCAACAACAAAAAATTGCCACTTCTCGCACTGATGGCGACGGAATGGCCACGTTTGAATTGACTAAATACGCTTATTTTGCTATAGTTACGCAAGGCAATCACAGCACCTACGTAAAATTAGACGACGAACTTTCATTGTCAGTCAGTAATTTTGATGTATCTGGAGAAACGCTTCAAAAAGGGCTGAAAGGCTTCATTTACGGCGAACGCGGCGTTTGGCGTCCAGGCGATACGATGTATTTGTCGTTTATTTTGAATGACAACGCCAACCAATTACCCGAAAATCACCCAATCAAATTGCGTTTGAATGATCCGAATGGGAAAACCGTATATCAAACTGTAAAAAGAGGTAATCGTTTGAACCATTACACGTTTGTTGTTCCCACTGAAGCAAGTGCGCCAACAGGCAATTGGGAAGCAGTAGTAAGTGTGGGTGGCGCGCGTTTTTACAAAAGCATCAAAGTAGAAACCATCAAGCCGAATCGTTTAAAAATCAAAAATAGTTTCAATCTACCAATACTTTCGGCTTCGAAGAAAAACACCAACAACATTCAAGTGTTCTGGTTACACGGCGCAATTGCCAAAGATTTAAAAACCGAAGTCCAAGCCAAATTTTCGCAACAAGTCACCACTTTCAAAGGTTTTGACAAATATATTTTTGACGATCCAACCCGAACTTTTTCAACGGAAGAAATCAATATTTTCTCGGGTAAAGTAGATGCCAACGGAAAAGCATCGATACCAATCAATCCCACCATTCAAGGACAAGCGCCAGGTATGTTGCGCGCGGCCTTTATCACCAAAGTGTATGAAAATGGCGGTGATGTGAGCACCGATGTTTCTGCCACACAATATTCGCCTTATCCTACTTATGTGGGTGTCAAAGCACCTGAACCGAATCGCTATGGCCTATACGAAACAGGTAAAAACCATAATTTCGGGATTGTAACCGTTGACGAAAATGGCCGTCCGAAACGCACTCAAAACTTAGAAGTTCGCATTTACAAACTCGAATCGCGCTGGTGGTGGGATGCTTCCAACAACGATTTGTCGAGCTACAATAACGCAGTTGGACGAGTGGCTTATCGCAACTACATAGTAAACACCGATGGTACAGGAAGAGCCAGCATTAACCTGAATGTAACCAATGAAGAATGGGGCAATTATTTGGTGCGCGTTTATGATCCGGCAAGCAAACATGCTACTGGAGTTTCCGTGTATTTGGATTGGCCGTATTGGTCGGCTAAATCAAAAAACACCGATGGTGAATCGGCTAAAATGCTGAAATTTTCTACCGATAAAACCCAATACAATGTAGGCGATAAAGCCAAAATTTTCTTCCCTTCGAGTGAAGGCGGACGCGCCCTGATTTCAATTGAAAACGGTACGAAAGTCGTGAAAACGCTTTGGGCCAAGACACAAAAAGGCGAAACTCAAGTTGAGTTACCCATTACAAGTGAAATGGCGCCCAATGTTTATATCAACATTACGTTATTACAACCGCACGCTTCTACCAAAAACGATTCACCAATACGAATGTATGGCATCGTTCCGATTGAAGTGATTGATAAAAACACGATTCTAGAACCTCAAATTGCCATGCCAAATGTGCTTCGCCCTGAACAAACATTCAACGTAAAAGTGTCGGAAAAACAAGGCAAGGCAATGACGTACACCATTGCTGTTGTGGATGAAGGTTTACTCGATTTAACCCGATTCAAAACACCGAATGCTTGGGATAGTTTCTACGTTCGTGAAGCCTTAGGTGTGCGCACTTGGGACATCTACGACGACGTAATTGGAGCGTATGGTGGAAAAGTAAATCAGGTATTTAGTATTGGTGGTGATGCCGATTTGGGTGGCGGAAAAGCCAAAAAAGCCAATCGTTTTAAACCCGTGGTGATGTATTTCGGGCCATTCGAATTAGGAAAAGGCGATTCGAAAACACATCAAATCAAATTGCCTAAATACATAGGTTCGGTGCGAACAATGGTCGTTGCGGCTCAAGCCGAATCAAGCGCATACGGAATGGCTGAAAAAGCAACGCCCGTAAAAAGTCCGTTGATGGTCTTGGCTTCGCTTCCGCGGAAAATATCGCCGTCGGAAAATGTGACGATTCCGGTAACGGTTTTTGCAACCGAAAATCACGTGAAAAATGTAACCGTTCAAATCAAGTCCAATAATAGCATTCGAGTGATTGGAAGTTTATCGCAACAACTTACTTTCCCAACTCCCGACGAAAAAATGGCGTATTTCAATCTGCAAGTTGGAAGCGCCACAGGTATTGGAAAAATCGATATTATCGCCACTTCTGGCAAGGAAAAATCAACCTATTCAGTCGAAATTGATGTGACCAATCCGAATCCAAGAACGAATGCATACACTGATATTATGGTTGGCCCCAACAGCAGCAAAACCATTTCGTGGAAACCCTTTGGCGTCAGCGGTAGCAATAAAGCCAGCATGGAAGTATCGTCTATTCCAACCGTTGATTTTGGCCGCCGTTTAGATTACCTGATTCAGTATCCACACGGATGTGTCGAGCAAACGACCTCATCAGTTTTCCCACAATTGTATTTGGGTGACATTATGGATATGGATGTGATTCGCAAACAAAATATACAGAAAAACATCACGGCTGCTATCCAAAAACTGGGCAATTTCCAACAACCTAGTGGTGGATTGTCGTATTGGCCTGGCGCTATGCAAGCCGACGATTGGGGAAGTTCGTACGCCGGACATTTCCTTATTGAAGCCGAGAAAAAAGGCTATGCGTTACCCATCAATTTCAAAACCAAATGGACGGGTTACCAACAAAAAATGGCCAAACAATGGCGTTATGATAAAAGCTATGGCAATGATTTAGCACAAGCGTATCGTTTGTATACACTAGCTTTGGCGGGTGCTGCCGATGTAGCTTCGATGAACCGATTGCGTGAAACTGTTGGCATTTCCAACGAAAGTAAATTGCGATTGGCCGCTACGTACGCATTAATCAAACAAAACTCGGCTGGATTGGCCTTGTTGAGTAAGTCGATGATCGACGAACCTAACGATAAAAATCAGTATTATTACTATGGTTCGCCTGATAGAAATAGAGCGATGGCACTGGAAACTTTGGTACTGTTGGGTCAAAAACAACGCGCTTTTGCTATGGCAACCAAATTGGCCAAAAACCTGTCGAGCGACCAATGGATGAGCACACAAACCACGGCCTACGGATTGTATGCGATTAGTAAATTTGCCAAATCAAATGGAAGCAAAGGTTTGTCGTTCCAATACACCAATGCTGGTAAATCGCAATTGGTTAATGCAACTCAAACAATAGCCGAACGCCATTTAGTGATTAAAACAGGTACCAATTCGGTAACCATCAAAAACACCAAAAACAATACGATTTTTGTTCGCGTGCTCAATAGTGGAATTTTGCCTGTAGGAAGCGAAAAACCAATTCAAAGTAATGTTTCCGCTAGTGTATCGTTTAAAGACCGAAAAGGCAATCCGGTTTCGGTGACCAAAATCAAACAAGGAACCGAATTTATTGCTGAAGTAACGTTGAAAAATGGTAAAAACGAACGGGTAGAAAATATAGCTCTAACACAAATTTTGCCCTCCGGATTTGAAATTGTCAATACACGTTACACCGAATTTGGCTCTGCTACCGAAAATACAGCCGATTATATTGACATACGCGACGACCGTGCCAATTATTATTTTAGTTTGAAAGCCGGTGAAACACGCAAATTTAAAATGCTATTGAATGCTTCGTACCTCGGAAAATACTATTTGCCTGGTTTGCAATGCGAAGCCATGTACGACAATGATTTCTTGGCTAGAACGCAAGGCCAATGGGTGGAAGTGATTAAGTAAGTCACAACCACTAAGACACTAAGGAAGCACAAAGTTCACAAATAAATAATTGAACTTTGTGCTTCATAAAAAATATTCAAAACAATAAACTTAGCGAACCTAGTGCTACTTTGTGCCTTCGTGGTTAAAAATGAAAGAAAAACTAAAAGCTGTTTTCCAGCGGATAAAAGGCTACATCCTCAACAACAAAAAGAAATCGATTGTCGGTTTTGTGTTGTTGGTGGTGTACTATTTTTCGTTGCCCCGAACGCTTTTTCAAGAACCGTATTCTACCGTAATTGAAAGTAGCGATGGCGAATTGCTCGCAGCCCAAATCGCTCCCGACGGCCAATGGCGTTTTCCTGCCAAAGACAGCATTCCTGATAAGTTTAAAAAATGCATCGTCTATTTTGAAGACGAACACTTTCGCTATCATCCCGGTTTCAACCCAATCGCTATGGTTAAAGCCATTCGCCAGAACCAAAAAGCCGGAAAAGTAGTGCGCGGTGGCAGTACTATTACCCAACAAGTGATTCGCTTGTCGCGCAAAAATAAAAAGCGTACGTATTTCGAAAAAATCATCGAAATTATCTTGGCAACCCGATTGGAATTCCGCCATTCAAAAGAAACCATACTCGAACTCTACGCCGCCCACGCTCCTTTTGGTGGCAACGTTGTAGGTCTGGAAATGGCATCATGGCGTTATTTTGGCGTACAAGCACATCAGTTGTCGTGGGCCGAAAGTGCCACACTCGCCGTTTTGCCCAATGCACCGCGTTTGATTTATCCTGGTAAAAACCAAGAAAAACTGCGCCGCAAACGCAATGCGCTGTTATTGAAACTCCACAACGAAGGCATTATCGATCAACTGACTTACGACTTAGCCATAACCGAACCCTTGCCGCAAAAACCCTATAACGTGCCACAAATTGCACCTCATTTACTGCAACGTGTCGCCAAAACCAATCAAGGGCAACGGATCAAAACAACCATCGATATCAATTTACAAAACCGCATCAATCATATTGCGCGCCAATACCACAATCAGTACAAACAAAACGAAGTCCACAACTTAGCTATTTTGGTGATTGATGTACAAACGCGCAACGTCATTAGCTATGTAGGCAACTCTCCTACCGATACTGACCACGACAAAGACGTAGACATTATTTCGGCACCGCGAAGTACGGGAAGTATTTTAAAGCCGTTTCTCTATGCTGCGATGCTAGACGATGGCGAACTATTGCCCAATACGTTGGTGCCCGATATTCCCACACAAATTTCGGGTTACACACCGCAGAATTTCAACTTGACCTACGATGGCGCTGTACCTGCGCAGCGTGCCTTGTCTCGTTCACTCAATATTCCAGCTGTATTGATGTTACAAGATTACAGTGTGTTTAAGTTTTACGATGTGTTGCAAAAATTTCAATTGCACGACATCAACAAACATCCCGATCATTATGGTTTGTCGCTGATTTTAGGTGGCGCCGAAAGCAATTTGTGGGATTTGTGTCGCACCTACGCCAATTTGTCGTCTACCATCAACTATTTTAACCAATCCAAAGGAAAATACCGCAGCAACGAATTTGCCGAACTCAATGTTCACCATGACTTTACAACCGATTTTGGTGGTGACAGTTTTCAAAAAACCATTTTGGGTGCGGGTTCGATTTACCTCACCTACAACGCTATGAAGGAAGTGAACCGACCCGAAGGCGATGAGGCTTGGCGTTTTTATGATTCGTCGCTCGAACTCGCCTGGAAAACCGGAACCAGCTTTGGTAACCGCGATGCGTGGGCTATAGGCACCAACTCGCGTTACGTAGTGGGTGTTTGGGTTGGAAATGCCTCGGGTGAAGGGCGACCCGAACTAACTGGAGTGGATTATGCCGCACCGGTTTTGTTTGACGTATTCAATCTGTTGCCTCGAAAACCCTTTTTTACTCCCCCATTAAACGATTTGGAAGAAGTGGAAGTATGCCAAAAAAGTGGTTATTTGGCCCAAGACGATTGCCCAAAAACAACACAACTTATTTGCCGTAACGGAAAGAAAACCGCTATTTGTCCGTACCACAAATTGGTGCATTTAGACGCTACCCAACAGTTTCAAGTGAACAGCAGTTGCGAAGACGTAACCAACATGGTAAACAAGAAATGGTTTGTGTTGCCACCCGTAATGGAGTTGTATTACAAAAGTTTACACATCGATTACCTGCCTTTGCCCCCGTTTCGTGAGGATTGCCAAAATGCGCAACACCACGTTATGGATTTTATTTACCCCAAAACCAATAGCAAAATTTACCTCACCAAAAACTTCAATGGGCAAATACAGCCGATTATAGCCAAAGTAGCGCACTCCAACAAAGAAGCCAAACTGTTTTGGTACGTAGACAATGTATACAAAGGCACTACGCAAACCTTTCACGAACTACCGATTGAAGCCAATACAGGCATGCATTACATCACCGTAGTAGATGAATTAGGCAACGAAATCAAACGAAAAGTAGAGCTGATAAAAGAGTAATTATGAATTAAAAATCTTTCAATCTTTCAATCTTTCAATCTTTCAATCCTATAATCTTGTCTCACAAAAACTTAGCTTATTTATCCTCCCATTTTCAAAAAAACACCACAAAAAGTTGACAATTATTCGCAATCCTTAGTATGTTTGCGGCCTGATCAACTCAGGAAAAACAACATCAAAATCGTACTCAAACCAAGGCAGAGAAAGATAGTCAAACCGTTTAAGCAGCAAGCTTCTCTAACATGTATATTTCTGTCGTAAAGTGTTTATTTTAAATTATCTTGATTACTACAAAATCAAAATTCTACATGGTAATGAAGGGCAAGATAGTAAAACTGTGTAAGCACAAAGCTTCTCTAACATTGTAATCTCTCTTCGAAACTACATGTATTGAACATTTTTTCACCAAACATCAAATAACGTTTTACCGATTTTGATTCGTTTTCTCCTACACAACTACAATTTTTTTAAATGAA
>CAZAJH010000100.1:0-7124 GCA_964485385.1 uncultured Flavobacterium sp. | reverse complement strand
TTACGGATTTAGTATTCAGGTCAATATGAATTTACCTTTGTACAGTAATTTGCAATTTGCTGGTAATTCGGTAAAAGTTGACGAATTTGGTGTAGGAAATCGAGGTATAATTGTATTTAACACCGGTGGCGGTTATGTCGCTTTTGATGGCGCTTGTCCCAATCAGCCGTTATCAACTTGCTCTACGTTGACCTTGAGTGGAGCCACAGCTACTTGCCCATGTGATAATGCGGTTTACAGTTTATTTGATGGAAGAGCACCAGGTTTGATGTATCCTTTAAAGCAATACAGAGCCGAGTTAAATGGGAATACAATTATAATTTCCAACTAAAAAAGAGGCTGTCCTTGTGAGACAGCCTTTATATTACAGCTTTAACGTCAATCCTGCCAGAAAATTGAATCCAGCTTGCGGATAGTAGCCGGCTCCTTCAACCGTTGTGATAGTTCCAGGATTGGTAAAGTCGTCATCATAAGTGAAAAAATAACCATTTGAAACATACGTTTGATCGAAAATATTGTTAGCCAACAATGAAATCGTCACGGATTTGAATACTTTTTTGGGTTGAATTTCATACGAAATATTCAAATCGGTTGTGTGGTAAGAAGGTAACTTGGATCCTTCAGAATCGATGTTGCCCATGTATTGTTCACTAACATACTTTGAAAACAAACTGGCTTGAAAATTTTTAAAAGGAATTACAGTCAATCGATTGTTGAAAACCAAACTCGGAGAAAAAGCGATAGTAGTATTTCCTAAATTTTGTAACTGACCGTTTCTAGAAAAAAAGAAGTCGCGGTTTTTGTTTTCACTCCAAGCCAAATTGGGTTGTAAAAAAACGTTTTTCAGAGGCTGTAACAGCGCATCAATCTCAATTCCTAATCGGTAACTGTTTCCGCTGTTTTCACGAATAGGATTCCCGACTTCATCCAAAGCACCAGTCAAAATCAATTGGTTGTTGTAATTCATATAGTACCCATTGATTGACAACTTGGTTTTTTTATTGTCAAATCGCCAGCCCAATTCAAAATCATCCAATTGTTCGGGTTTGGGATTGCCGTTTTCGTAATCGGTTCTGTTGGGCTCACGATTCGCTCTAGCGTATGAAAAATACAAGTTGTTGTTGGCGTTAACCGAGTAGGTAATTCCGCTTTTAGGATTAAAAAAAGTAAAAACATCGTCCACCAAACCAGTATCGCCATTGGCCTCGTAACGAACTTCTCGCACTTGTAAATCTACAAAGACAGTCCAGTTTTTGATTGGGGAATACGATGCTTTTGTATAAAAATTCACATCGTCTTTGTGCCCGAAATGGTCGTAATAACGATCGCCTAATTCACTAGTAGACGCAAAACGAGCCCATATCACCTTGCCAAAGTGATCACCCAGATAGCGATTGATTCCGCCTCCATAAACAAAGTCTAATTTTGAACTTTTGTAATTCAAAGAAAAAGTAGTTCCAAAAAAGTCATTGTCTAACCATTTTTGACGAATTAAATCGGTAGTGGTTTGACCAGCAACCGGGATAAGATTGTAGTCGGCAAAATCGGCATCTTCCTTATAATTTTCAAAATAGCCTTTCCCTTTGGTATAATGAAAAGCGACAGTAGACGACCATCTTTGTGTAATGGTTTGATTCCAAATTAGTTGGTAATGGTCTTGTTGGTAGTTGTCGGTCTCATTGTCATAAAAACGTTGGTTCCCAAATTCGTCAGTATACACACCAGATGGGTTGTATGTTCGATCGTTTTCGAGTGTGTTGGCGTCAATTCCGTTCCACGATTGGTATGTTTTCTCCGTTCCACCAAATACCAATGCCTTGATGAGTGTGGTGCGTTTTTCATTGGTATAAACACCTTGTAGGAAATACGATTTTAAGTCCGAAAAAGCCCTGTCAATATAACCGTCGGAAGCTATTTTTGACAACCTACCTGTTAGTTCAAAATGGTTGTTGAGTAATCCGGTGCTAAATTTAACCGTATGTTTTCTCGAATTGAAACTTCCAAACGAATTGGAGATTTCGCCATTGGCTGTTTTCGAATAATTTTCGGTCAACATATTCAAACTTGCACCAAATGCTCCAGCACCGTTGGTTGAGGTTCCAACTCCGCGTTGCAATTGTAAGTTTTCTACCGAAGAGGCAAAATCGGGCATATTAACCCAAAAGGTACCATGACTTTCAGAGTCGTTGTAGGGGATTCCGTTGATTGTAACATTAACTCGAGTCGCATCGCTTCCGCGGACGCGAATTCCGGTATAACCAATGCCATTTCCAGCATCAGAAGTAGTTACTACAGAAGGTAAAAAGTTCATCAAAATCGGAATGTCTTGTCCTAAATTTCGCTGAGCAAATTCTTCTTTAGAAAGATTGGAAAACGTGACAGGTGTTTTTTTGTTGGCGCGAACCGCTTGTACTACAACTTCGTCCAATTGGGTGGTGTCTTTGATTTGTTCTTGCGCTTGAATAGTTTGGAAAACGCTTAAACTAATCATTGCGCTTAGTAACAGTTTTTTTGTACTTCGCGCTTTGTACTTCGTACTTCGTACATTGAATAAATTGTTCATCCGTAAAAAAGTTTACGAATAACAGGGGCAAATTATTCTGGTTAATAAAAAATGAAATACCGACCAAACCATCGTGCACTATGTGTTTGTCGAGTTTCCCTTAGCAGCATTACCTGCTCAGGTTCTATGGGTATGATCTCAGCTCGTTATTTAGAGCACCCCGTGAGACATTGCAAAGGTAATCCAATATCAAGTATAAAAACAACAGAAAATATTATTTTGTTGTGTTTTTTTTCAATTACGATTTAAAAATCGGGTTTTTTACGGTTTTGTTTGATTGCAGAAGTAGACGATTTGTCTTTCAATCTTTTTTCGATAACGGATCGGGGAACATGAGTTGCTTTTCGCTTTTTGGGAACAACTAACGATTTTTCAATCAAATCAAAAAATCGTTGCGTTACTATTTCTTTATTTTTGAGTTGACTCCGATCTTCATCACAATGTAAAATTAAAATTCCTTCAACGGTTAGTTTGGATTTCAATTTGAGTTGTACCGTTTCTTTTTCTTCATCTGAAAGAGCAGTCGAATTGGGCAAGTCGAAGGAGAGTACCACTTTTGATGCCACTTTATTCACATTTTGTCCGCCAGGCCCACTACTTCGCACTGCTTTATAATGCAACTCAGTTGTTATCACATCTCGATTCATCAGTTGGCTTGGTGTGAGGGTTTTAGTAAATCGTTTACAGTTTTAACAGGGTTGAATGTAAAAATAGGTACTTCAACAAAAAGTGTAATCCATTTGGACATGGCGCCATTCCACAATCCGGGAAGTTCGAAGGCTTTGATTGGTTTTCCGTTTTTGGTTTTGTCTACAATAAATCCTGCATTTTCATCGACAAAGTCGTTCAAATTGAATTTTTCATTTTTGTAGTTTTTTATTCCACAAACCAAATCAACAGGATTGAAATGAGTTGCATTGGCTACTATTGCGGCTTGTTTTTCGTTTTTTAAATCAATTTGTGAGGTTTCCACTATTTGCAATGATACTTTCCCGTTTTCATCTTTCACCCAAAAAGGGCCACCGCCGGGTTCGCCTTCGTTTTTAACCATACCACAAATGCGAATGGGTTTATTTAATTTTTTTTGCAACGATTGAATTTGAAATTCCATTTGGTACTGCTCAAAGTCTTCGTTTAAGCTAATTTGCAATTTATGTTGCACAAAGTGAATGATTTCTGGCAAGGTAACTTTACTAAAATCACGTTGTTCCAAAACAGCCAAGTATTTGAACACTTGATACTGTACCTGAAGCATTACACCGCCAAGTATTTTTTTATAGTTTTTGATGCCCTCCAGATGATTGTGGGAAACGTTATCGATATTTTTTATAAAGAGAATATCCGATTGCAGTTGGTTGAGGTTTTCAATTAAAGCACCGTGACCTCCCGGACGAAAAAACAATTCGCCATTGTCGAGTCGGAAAGGAGTATTGTCTGGATTGACCGCTAGTGTGTCAGTAGCGTTTTTTTGATAGGAGAATGTAATTTCAAAATCGTCATACTGATCGCAAATTTTTTGAAATTCGCTCTGGTGTTCTTCAGAAACGGTAAAATGAATTTTGGTTTTTTTATTTGGAATTTTGTAAAAATCCGATTCAAACAAGTGTTCCTCGATGGGCGTATAGCAGTTTTTATTCGTTTTGTGAAAAGGTAAAATGCCTTTGGGTTTGTTAGCAAAGTCAAAATGCTCTTTTGACAACAAGGTTTTTATCAGCAGGTAATCGCGTTCGTCTTTTTCTTTTGCATTAAAATCTGGATACAATTCGATGGTTTTCTCTTTTAGACTTTTATAAAAAGGAAAATTTTTGAATCCGACTAAAAAAACAGATAAATCTTTGGTTGATTTGTGGTTGATGTAGGAATTGATTGTACTGTTCTCAGGGTCAAATTCATTTACAAATTCACTCAAAAATTTAAACATACGGGAAGCAGCTCCCGATGCAGGAACAAATTTTTCAATGGTATACTTGCTTTTGTGTTTATCAAAATAAGCAGAGAATTCTTGTTTTTCTGCCTCGTTAAACACCCAAATACCATCTCCTTTAGAAGCTGACCTCACCAAATTCATTTTATTGATGCCTTCTTTAAAAAACTGAAGTTGTTGTTCTATTTTTTCAATAGAATTTCCTCGTTTAGCGATTAATTCAAGGTCTGCTTTTGTAAAATTCCCTTCCATTCTTTATAGCCGTAATAGGCAATTATAGTAAATAGTAAATATTGTAAACTCGTAAATGTGTATCCTTTTGCAAAGTATAAAGGTATAGAAATGATGTTACCGATTATCCAAAAAATCCAATTTTCAATTTTTCTTTTGGCCATTAGCCACATTCCTACAAAGAAGATTCCGGTTATCAATGTATCTAAATAGGATGTCCAATGAGTAAATTTATTAAAAATTTGGTAAATACAAAGGACAAATACGATGGCTCCAATAAACAAAAAAAATCCTTTTTTGTATTCGTTTTGCGAACAAGTTGCAATAGGATAAGTTACTTCATTGTTTTGTTTCCGCGTCCAAAGATACCATCCGTACAAACTCATTATGACATAGTAGGCGTTAATCATCATATCACCCAAAAGCGACCATTTCCAGAGTAAAAACACATAGATAGAAGTATTGACTAATCCTGTAGGAAAAACCAGTACATTGTTTTTTTTCGACATCCAAACGCTGACTAAACCAAAAAAGATAGCACAGAGTTCCAATACTATTTCATAAGTAGGGTGGTTTTTGTATTGCGAAAAAAGAAATTCTATCATCGATTAATCAAAAAAGTTAGGATCATTTTCAAAAGCTGTCCCAATAACAACTAGGGTAGCGCCCGCTTTGTAGGCTGCATCAATTTTTTCTTTGTCTCGAATGCCGCCGCCAACAATAATAGGCACTGTTGTGTTTTCTGCCACCAATTTGATTAGGGCAGAAGGTATGCATTCTTGAGCGCCACTACCCGCTTCGAGGTAAATAAGTTGGTTTCCGAGGTATTCTCCTGCTTGAGCCGTTTGTAAAATGTAGTCAGGGTCGCTTTTGCTCAACGGTTGGGTTTTTGTTACCCTTTGAACTGCTGTTTCACTGCCACTTTCTATTAAAATGTATCCTGTTGAAAGTACTTCCAAGTTGGTTTTTTTTAGCTGAGGTACGGCATTGACTTGATGTTCGATTAAATAATCTGGATTTCTTCCTGAGAGTAAACTTAAAAACAAAATACCGTCTGCTTCTGCAGAAATTTGTGACGGATTGCCCGGAAAAAGCAGTAGCGGAAGTGCTGTGTTTTTTTTAATAGTCCGAATCAATTCGTCTAAATGGTTTCCGTCAAATGAACTTCCACCCACAAGAATATGCGTAGCCGGTGAGGTTTTTATTTTGTCAAGTAAGGGTAAAACACTCGTCAAAGTCAATTTGTCGGGATCCAACAAAATGGCCAATAACTTTTGGTTTTTTGAAGCTACAATTTGGTTATAAATGTTTTTCATCAGTCGGAATGGGAAGCACATACAAAGATGTATTCTTCAATACAATCAAAATCTACAGTAAAGTTTTCAATTTGATTATTAAAATGCAAAGCTACATTAACTTTTTTATCTTCTAGTGCAAAAGGAGACTCAAATATATGATCCAGAAAACTGATTCCTATTTGATTTTTGATTTTAAAAATACATTCTTTAATTCCCCATACAATGGTCGCTTTTTGGAGTTGTTTTTTTTGATCGAGTCCTTCTAAGTGGCTTGTATCCATATAGCGAGCGGCTATTTTGAGTGTTTTTTCCTTTAAAATTTCAAGGTCGACGCCAATATTTTCATTGCTCAAAGCAATACAAGAAAATTGATGAGAGTGCGAAATCGAAATGCAAGTGTTATCCTTCAGATGTGGTTTTCCTTTGTCGTCATAGTACAAATCGTAGTCAGAATAGCCCAAATGTTGCAAAAGCATTCGAACCGCTAAGAAGCCTTTTTGGTGGCTTTCGGATTTCATTTGTTCTACACGGGCAAGCGACGTATCCTGGAGTGAAACCGACTGAAAGAGCGAATCAAAATCTTCTTCAATTTTCCAGAAGTAAGCCGTTGTATTGGGTTTTATGGGGATTGATTTATAAAATGCCATAGTGAGTTGAATTGCTAAAAATCGGCAACCAGAACAGGGTATTTGTTTTTTATAATGGAAGACAAAACATTGGGATTGGCATTTGTATAAAAAACTTGCTTACTGGGAGAAGTGAGTGTTCTAAAACCTACTTTTTCATTCAATATTGTTTTGGTTTGGCGAGCGACTGCTTCACCCGAGTCGATGATTTTGATGTGGTTGGGAATGATTTTTTTGATCAATGGAATCAGATACGGATAATGACTGCATCCTAAAACCAAGTAATCTATGTTTTGATCAACCATGGGTTGCAGGTAAGATAGTAGTAGTTTTTTCATCTCTGGCGAATGGATGGCGCCGTTTTCAATCAGTTCAACCAAACCAAAACCTACTTGCTCGATGATTTCGATATCTTGAAATTTTTCAACATTTTTATAAAACAATTCGCTATTAAGGGTTCCTTTGGTGGCTAGAATACCAAT
>CAZAJH010000099.1:0-7134 GCA_964485385.1 uncultured Flavobacterium sp. | reverse complement strand
AATTAACGTCGATTTTAAAACAATATTCAGTATCGGGTGAAACGGAAAATCCCAATAGTAAAACGCAAAAAAGAACAACGCAAAAACAAACAGAGCAGTGATGGTCTTGGTAGTAAAAGGAAACAGTTTCATTTTTAATACTACAAATAGTAATTTGGCTACACTATAAAACGTAATCGAAATCAACGTGGCAATTGCTGCACCATTAATACCGTATTTTGGAATAAAAACCATATTGAGGGTTATGGCCAAAAAAGCTAATAAAAGTCCCAAAAACAAAACCATTCGGTAGTATTTCGAATTAAAAATAATTGCATTATTATTGCCCAGTATCAAATCAAAATACTTCGAAAAACCAATCGTAAATACCACAAAAACACCTCCGCGGTAATTTTCGGGCAACAGCAAATACAACTGATTGATGTTGATCAAAATACCTAAAAACACTAAACCTCCCACAATTTGTAAGGTAATGGACGTTTTTTTATACAATTCGTTCAATTCGTCGTGTTTGCCTTCGGTCATCAATTTGGCGGTAATCGGGTAGGTAATTTGGTGCATCGCTCTACTCGGAACTGAAATCACTGTGGCAATAAAAATCGCAACCGAATAGTAAGCAATGTTCTCAATCTTGATGTATTGCCCAATCATGTTTTTATCAATATCCAGTAACATATTGGCGATACTTCCTGAAAGAATTATAAAAATAGAATAGGTCAAAATTGGCTTGGCATTATGCGGAAATTGAAACGAAAACGAGACTTTTTTGACTTTCATGGCATAAAAAAACATCACCAGTGTTGTGGCCAAATAAATGCCCATCAACGTATTGATAAAAGCCAAAGGCGACATCCATCCAAAATACACCGCAAAAAGAAAAATAGTAATGAATACCCTCAATACGACTTCTTTGACAAAACTTCCAAAAACCGATTGCAAATGCACTTTTACCCACGCATAAAAAATTTCAAAATAGCCCATACACAAACCAATAACTGGAATTTGCCAAACAAAACCATAAATAATTGGGTTTTCACGGGACAAAAAACGAGCTATGTACTCATAAGTCAATGTACCCAAAAACAACATCGGAATCAAAAAAAGAAATGGCAATAAAAGCACAAAAGACAAGAACTGTCCTTTCTCTTTTTCGGTCGAATACTGCGAAAAAAACTTCACTAAGGTATTGTGCACGCCAAAAGCCATTAGAGGCATAATTACATTGGCTGAGGACAAAATATAACCTGTCAATCCGTAGTAGGTTTCACCCAAAAAATGCGGATACATAAACAACGTATTCGCCGCACCAATCACAAAACCGATGTAGGTGATAATGGTATTCTTGATGGATTGGTTGATGACGATACCCATTTTGAAGTTAGACGTTAGACGTTAGAAGTTTGGATAATTTTTCAGTTAGACTCTTCCTAGAATAGTGCTGTAATCCTACTGGAGAAACAGTTAATTTCTTTTCCAAATACAAATCAAAATAATGCAATAGGGTTTGTTTCAATTTGGCTTTTTCATCGTAAGTAAAGAAAACGCCTGTATTGGTAGTGGTAATAATTTCGGCAAAATCAGACCCTTTCGGACCAATAGCTACAATCGGACGCTCGGAAACCAAATACTCAAAAACTTTACCTGGAATAATACTCTTGGTTTCGGGCGAATTAATTTCAATTAAGAGTAAAACTTGCGATTTTCGTTGGTGTTCCAACGCTTCTTGATGGGAAACATAACCCAGATTATTCACGTATTCATTCAATCCAAATTGCGCTATCGAATCTAAAATCTCCTGACTTATTTTGCCAATCAATTTCAATTGAAAATACGATTTAAAATCTGCTTTTTCATTAACCAACTCACGCAATACTTCCCACAACAACTTGGGATTTCTATCCGACAAAAAAGAACCAATATGAGCCAAAGTAAACTTTTCGTCTAAGACTTGTTTGGTCACATTTTCAACATCATAACCGTTGGTAATCACTTCAATGGGTTTTGATGTAATAGCTTCGAACTCTGCTTTGGTAGTTTTACTAGTTACAATAATAGTGTCGGCTGAATTGAGTACTTTGTATTCTAATTGTTTGTGCTTTTTTTCTGCAAAAGACGATAACTTGAGTGCTTTGTGGTAACCAATAGTAGTCCATGGATCACGAAAATCTGCCAACCAAGTTACGTTGAGTTCCTTTTTCAATTGCAAACCAATCAAATGCAAACTGTGTGGTGGCCCTGAAGTAACTAAGGTATCTATTTGATGCTCTTGGATATATTTTTTTAGAAACTTCACCGAAGGTTTGACCCAAAATACGCGTGCATCAGGTATAAACAAATTGCCTCGAATCCAAAGCAAAAAACGTTGCAAAAGGGTTTGTTTTTTAGCAGCTGGAATGATGCCGGAGCTGATTTTTTGGGTTGTATTTTTAGAAAAAAAGGACGCCAGTTGGTACGGTTCGAAAATTTTATTTCTTAGTACAATAGCTTTGTCCGAAACGTCTTTTTGCAGTCCTTCATCAAGTATCGGATAAGTCGGATTTTGTGGTATATAAACTATCGGCTGAATGCCAAAATCGGGTAAATACTTGACAAATTTTAACCAACGTTGCACACCCGGACCGCCCGCAGGTGGCCAATAGTAACTGATGATTAAAACTTTTTTGGATTCCAATAGTGTTTCTTATTTATTATCTCCTTTTCGTAAAAAATAAACTCCTCCGCCTACTAAAACCAACATAAGCAATGAGCTAATCAAAGCAATTGTACTTCCTGTTTTTACCACTTGAGGATCAAATTTAAAAAGTACAGTATGCTTTCCAGCAGGCACTTGAATTCCGCGCAAAGCATAGTTTACTCTATAAATAGGAACCTCTTTTCCGTCTACAGTAGCCTTCCAACCATTTTTATAATACATTTCAGAAAAAACAGCAAAACCGTTTTCTTTATTAGTGGAAACATATTTAAGCTGATTGGGTTTGTAGCTCATTAATCGAATCGTAGCTGTACTATCCTTCTTAAATTGCAATTGTTTGATTGGTGATTTCTTAAACTCATCGATAAAAACAGCTACATTTTTGGTATCTAACTTATCCAACGCTTTCATTTCAGCATCGGCATTTGCCACAGGTCTTAGCTCGCTTACAAACCATGCATTGCCATTGGCATCCGGATTTTGAACAGGGAATTCCTCGCCTCTTTCATCAGTTTGAATCACGTATTTTACATTGAGCATATTCAAAACACCAATATTATTTTTTGAAATCTGGTAGTCAAATAACTCTTGCATTCTTTTGGGTTTTGCGGCATGGTATCCGCCTATTGACTTATGAAAATACGAAGCCCTGGCACTGGATAAATTTCCATCCACTTCGAGAACTCTATAAATGGAAGTGTCTTGAAGTATCTGTTGATCTGAGGCAGACATTTCAAAAGGCATATCTACTTTGCGAGCACTAGCAAAATCATCTTTGTTTACATACTTTTTATCAACAAAAAACAAGTCAAAAACCATCAAAAGCCCAACTAAAACCACTGTTGTATTTTGTTGAAGCTTATTTTTACTATACAAAATGAATAACCCAAAAACCAATGCTACAAAAAAGCCCGAACGCAATAAATCTGCTGCATACAAACTTCTTCTGTCTTGTTTCAAGGCATCAATGAAGTTCACCCCAAAAGATTTATCTTCGCCTTGACTGAACATTTGTAGTAATTGTCCGTCCATCTGCCCCGAAAAATCAAAAGCATCCCTAGACAAAAACAAAACAACCAACAATCCGAACACCGTGGCCGTTGCTTTCCATAAACTAGACCATTGCTTCTCCTTATCTGTAGTAAAATAGGCTTGCAATCCCATGAAAGCCATTATTGGCATACACAACTCTAAAATGACTTGAATGGATGAAACTGCTCTAAACTTATCATACATAGGAACATAATCGATAAAGAAATCGGTGACAGCTGAAAGGTTCTTCCCCCACGACAAAACCAGTGAAAACAAGGCTCCCACCAAAAAAACGTACTTCAATTTACGTTTGTCATGATACATTCCCAATACAAACAAAAAGAAAATTACGATTCCGATGTAGGCTGGTGCTGCAACAATAGGCTGTTGACCCCAATACGTCATTCCATAACTTTCGGTAAATTGCATAGCCTCGTCTGGAGTTGCGCCATATTGCAACATAAAATTGTACACACTCGAATCTTCATTGAGTGCTTCATTGTTGCCTCCTCCAAAAAGTCGCGGAGCAATCAGATTCCCACTTTCAGCAATTCCGTAACTGTACTCTGTAATGTATTCGCGATCGAGAGCCGTGTCAGTATTCTTTTTCTTTCCATTAGGATCTAGGGTGAGTTCGCTTTTACTTCGGGTACTAAAATCGGCGTATTCTTTGGTAGCCAATAAACTGGTGGCATTGGCACCCACGGCCAAAATAACTCCGAGTAAAAAAATCAACTTAATACGAATGAGGGCTTTAACGTCTTTTTCTTTAAAAAGTTGATATGAATAATAAATTCCAATAAACAATAATAAAAACAGCAAATAGTAGGTCATTTGAAAATGGTTCGCATTGATTTCCAAAGCTGTTGCAACCATAGTGAGTATTCCACCTAAAATGTATCGTTTTTGGTAAACCAAAATTACACCTGCAACCACTAATGGCATATAAGCAATAGCGTGTGCTTTGGCATTATGTCCGACACCCAAAATGACAATCAAGTACGTAGAGAGACCAAAACCCAGAGCACCAAAAAACGCTTTAAGTGGATCGATTTTTAGTACCAACATCAATACATAAAACCCAAGAAAATACAGAAACAAATAATCGGCAGGGCGCGGTAAAAAACGCAGTGCATCATCTAAATGACCAATAAAATCGTTCGGGTATTTGGCACCCAATTGGTACGTTGGCATACCACCAAAAGCCGAATTGGTCCAATACGGTTCACTGTTTTCTTTGGCTCTAAAATCATTTTGTTCTTTGGCCATTGCAGTGTATTGTACAATATCGGATTGCAGTATTTTTTTTCCTTGCAAAACCGGATAAAAATAAAACAATGAGAGAAGTACAAAACCTAAAATAGCAACTAAGTGAGGATATAACTTTTGGATTGGCTTCATGTAGAATAGCGTTATAAGGGATTAATCAATTTCCTCAAAATCAATATACTCACCTACCTTGTTGGTTTCGCGAGGTTTTTCTTTTCGGGAAGTTGGATTGGTATTAAAATCGTTGGATTGGGTTTGACCTTGGTATTGTTGTTTGAATTGTTCTTCGGCGCGTTCGACTGCTTTTTTGACTAAAATAGGAAAAAACAACCGGGCTAAAAACTTGAAAATGTAATAAAACGCCAATATCCATAAAAGCGTTCTTACGAAACCTGGAAGTGATGCTTCTTGCATTGAAAACTATTTTTGCCAAAAATACTAAATTCTCATATTTAAAATTCGTTTCCTCTCTTAAATAAATAATAAAAAATAGTACATTTGGAAAACCATTCTTCAAAAGTCAAATTCGATTGTATGAATTTTAAAAAAATCTTTTCAACTGCCTTGATTTTAGCATCAATGACCAGTATTAGCCAACACACCGACGTTATCAATTCCAATCGACCCAGTGAATCGCAATCGGCATTTGCAGTGGGTAAAAATGTTATCCAAGTTGAATCGGGACTCAATTACATCAACGATAAACACAATTTGTTGGAATACCAATCGAAAGGTTTTTTTCTTGACTTTACGGCTCGTTATGGATTTATTTTTGAGCAAATGGAGGCGATAGCCGAAATCAGTTATCAGATGGACAAATACCAATTGGAAGACAACGAACCTTTTCGCAGAGCGGGCATGCGCTCGATGAATATGGGTTTGAAATATTTATTTTACGATCCCTATAAAAATGCCAAAGAAGAGGTTAATTTGTACAGTTGGAGAGCCAATCACAAATTCAAATGGAGTCAATTTAAACCAGCCATTTCTGTATATGCTGGTGCAAATTTGAACTTTTCAAATCCGTTTTATTTGCGCGACGAAGAGCCTTCTTACATTAGTCCGAAAGTAATGCTAATTACCCAAAATGTTTTTGGTAATGGCCTGGTATTGATTACCAATACCTTTATGGACAAAATTACCACCGATTACCGCCAATACGGCTACATTATTACCCTTACCAAAGGTTTGAACGACAATTGGTCGGTTTATTTTGAGAACAAAGGAATCAAAAGTGATTATTACTCAGACGGAATATTCTCGGCTGGTGGTGCCTTTTTGATGAATAAAAATTTCCAAATTGACTGTACCATCAGTAAAAACTTTAAAGATACTCCTTCGCTATTTTACGGCGGTTTTGGATTGTCTTGGCGTTCTGATACCAACTACAAAGAAGTAAAAATTAAAGTGGAAAAAGAGAAGAGTAAAATGGACAAAAAAGTAGAAAAAGAAGCCAAAAAGAATAAGAAAAAAAGAGTTGACGAAATAAAAGTTGAAAATCCATAATAATGATTACGATTAAAGAAGCCGTTACCAAAGCGGAGTTGACAGCCTATATTAAGTTTCCATTTTCATTATATAAAAACGATCCCAATTGGATTCCGCCCTTGATTAGTGATGAGTTAACGGGTTTTGATAAGACCAAAAACCCTGCATTTCTCTCTGCAGAAGCTTATTTTTACATGGCGTTTAAGGACGACAAAGTAGTTGGTCGCATCACTGCCATTATCAATTGGGATGAAGTAAAAAACCAACAAAAAAGTAAAGTTCGTTTTGGTTGGTGGGATGTGATTGACGATATAGAAGTGACTAAGGCGCTACTCGAAAAAGTATACGAATTGGGGAGAAAACACAACTTGCAAATGGTTGAAGGACCGATTGGATTTTCAAACCTTGACAAAGTTGGTGTTCTCACCGAAGGCTATCAATATAAAGGTTCGATGATTACTTGGTACAATTTTCCGTATTACAAAAATCATTTAGAGCAATTGGGTTTTATTCGGGAAAAGGAATTTATTGAAAGTATGTTTCATTTGCCTTCGATAAATCCAGACTTTTTTATCAAAGCACAAGAATTTATAAAAAAAAGGTACCAACTAACGCCGCTCAATTTGGACAACGACACCGTGCAGCAGTTTCTG
>CAZAJH010000098.1:0-7138 GCA_964485385.1 uncultured Flavobacterium sp. | reverse complement strand
GTTACCAACCTTTAAATGGTGAAAAAAATCCGTTGATTGATGGCAAATTCTCTGAAAATCCCGCCAAATGGACAGGTAATGGTTCGCGATTGGCCAAGCCAGATATCAACGATTGGTACGAAACTGTAAAAGTAAATTACGGTGTTCGCCCAGACGGAACAAAAGATTTTCCGGAATTGCCAGCAGGTTACGACAAAAAATCGTACAAAGAGCACTTTGCTTTTTGGAAAGACAAAGACGTGCCAAATTCTTGGAAGAAATTCCGTGATATTGCATTGTATTGGACCGCCAAAGGCGTGGATGGTTTTCGTTATGATATGGCTGAAATGGTGCCTTATGAATTTTGGAGTTACATGAATTCGTCCATCAAAATGAAGAATCCAAATGCCTTTTTGTTGGCCGAAGTATACAATCCGAATGAATACCGCAATTATATTCATTTAGGGAAAATGGATTATTTGTACGACAAAGTAGAAACCTACGATTATTTGAAAGATGTAATACGAGGTAAAAAAAATCCTGACGGTTTATCAGAAATTCAAAACCGCATGAAAGACATCGAACATCACATGCTGCATTTTTTGGATAATCACGACGAACAACGGTTGGCTTGTGCCGATTTTGCGGGAAGTGGTGAACGTGGAAAACCATTGATGGTTATTTCGGCTCTTGTTAGTTCATCGCCAACCATGATTTATTTCGGACAAGAAGTGGGCGAGGCCGGTTCCATAGACGGCGGGTTTGGTAAACCTACTCGAACGTCGATTTTTGACTATGTTGGCGTGCCCAACCACCAACGTTGGATGAATAACAAGCAATTTGATGGCGGTCAATTGTCGTTGAAGGAAAAAGAGTTGCGCGATTTTTACAAGCGATTGCTCAACTTTACCATTTCAAGCGATGCCTTGATGGGAGATTTTCAGGAAATACAAACCGTAAATCGCGAACAAACAGCCAATTATGGTGAAAATGTCTATTCGTTTGTGCGTTGGTCAAAGGCAGAAAAATTAGTCGTTGTAGCCAATATTTCCCCTGATAACGAAAGCACGTTCAGTTTGCAAATTCCGTCAGATGTAATTAAAACTTGGAATCTCAAAGACGGTAGTTATACCGTTAAAGATCAGTTGTATGGCCAATCTTATACACTAAAAGTGACACAAAGCGTGGGAAGTGTAAAACTCACCCTGAAACCAAGCGAGAGTTTAGTTTTAAAATTATAAAATGTCTTCTTGATCGAGTTTGATTGTTTAGCTCCCGTTCAAAATAGTGAGCCAAACTTCCCATTGTTCATATCCATTTTTAAGAATATAAAATCAATCGAACATCAGGAGTTGATTGGCTCTTGGATCATTGGATAACTTTTCGAAAGACAAAATCGGACCGTTACAGCAGTGCTTTTGGTGTGGTAATTTTGTTAAATACCTTGCACAACAAAAACAATCGTACGTCAGAGAATTTTTGAGTTGTTTAATGTTTGTAATTGAAATGACACTAATTTACTAAAAAAGTCAAACAAATGTTAGTGTATTGATATTCAAGTGTTAAAATTTTTAAGTAAACGTGAGGAATAGTTTATTTTTATGGTTATCAATCATTAAAAAAAAGCTATGAAAACAAAATTACTTATTTTAACTTGTCTTTTGTCCCAGTTCTTTTATGGACAAAACATTGTGATTCCTGATCCTGTTTTTAAATCGTTTTTGCTCAATGCTTCGATTAACTTTGATCCCAATCCGATTACCAATTTCTCTTATCCTCCCATTGATTCTAATAATGATGGAGAGATAAGCCAAGCCGAAGCTCTTCAAGTTGTTGGTTTGGATTTGTATTATTTCGACATCACAAATCTAGAGGGTTTGCAATTCTTTACCAACCTAAAAGTACTCAATTCGTTTTATTCTAATTTTTCTGTTTTTGATTTTCCTACTTTAGTCAATTTAGAAGAATTAACCTTAAACAATTCGGTGAGTTCGGGCTCGTTGACTACTGTTAATTTGACATCAAATGTGAACTTGAAGAGGTTTGTATCTTCCAGTAGTTTAATTACCTCTTTGGATTTTTCGAATAACGTCAACTTGGAGAAAATTTCCATCTTTTGTCCTAATTTGACTTCGGTTAACTTTTCAAATTTGGAAAACTTACGTGAATTGGATTATTACGGAAAACTTCCTACTATTGACCTTTCAGATTGTGTAAATCTGCTAAATCTTGCTTGCGCTGGAAGTAGTGCTAGTTTTTTGGTGCCTGAAGAAAATAAATTAACGGCTCTAGATTTGAGTAATCAATCCCGATTGGTTAATCTGTCCGTTGCGGGTAACAACTTAATGAGTTTGGATTTGAGTTTTTGTCCCAATTTAGAAAACATCACCATTTCGATGAATAAGATTAGTAATTTAAATTTAGACAACCTCGCTTACGTTAAAAACCTGTATTGCGACAACAATTTGCTTACGTCACTCAATATGGATGCATTTTTTAATCTGCAATCCTTTTATTGCAACAACAATCTGTTGACGAGTTTGTCTACTAAAAACAGAATTATTGAAGATTATTACAGTTTTGATGGCAACCCTGATTTGGAAACCATTTGTTCAGACGAAAATGAAGTGGTGTATTACAAAAACCAAGCTTTGTTGTACGGTTATGATACGGTGATTGTGTCATCGGTTTGTGGCCAAGAGTCAAGAACAGCTGTGGCAATGCGCCCAAACCCAGTTGTAGATAAACTGCACTTGGATACCGATGGAGTGGTTTCTAAAGTAGAAGTTTTTGGCGTAAGTAGTCTCTTGGTTATGAATGACGAATCTGGTAGTAAAACACTCGATATGTCGACGTTGGAGGCGGGGATTTACTTTGTAAAAGTATATGTTGGCAATGAGGTAACAACCATGAAATTAGTCAAAAGCTAAATTATAAAAATAAAAACCCTTTCTTTCGGAAAGGGTTTTTTATTAGCGTACAATCGTTTGTTTTCGATCGGGTCCTACCGAAACAATTTTAATAGGAACTTCCACTTCTTTTTCGATAAACTCGATGTAGTCTTTGAGTTCTTTAGGCAAACTTTCGTATGAAGTCAAACCTGTCAAATCGGCTTTCCAACCTTTGTATTCCGTGTAAATAGGCGTTACGTTTTCCTCCTCAATGTTGTAGGGTAAATGGTGAATAATCTCGCCTTTGTAGTTGTAAGCCGTACATACTTTGAGCGTATCGAAGCCCGAAAGCACATCGCCTTTCATCATCATCAATTGGGTTACACCATTCACTTGAATAGCATATTTTAAAGCTACTAAATCCAACCAACCACAACGGCGTTTTCTTCCGGTTACCGAGCCAAATTCATTGCCTACTTTGGCCATAATGTCGCCCGCTTCTCCAAAATCTTCAGTTGGGAAAGGCCCAGAACCCACACGCGTAGTATAGGCTTTAAAGATACCAAACACTTCTTTGATTTTATTGGGTGCTATTCCCAATCCAGTACAGGCGCCAGCAGCTGTAGTATTAGATGAAGTTACAAATGGATAAGTTCCGAAGTCGACGTCTAAGAGCGATCCTTGGGCACCTTCACACAAAATGGATTTTCCTTCTTTTTGGGCTTGAGCCAAGTATTCTTCACTATCGATGAAAGTCAGTTTTTTTAGGTCTTCTATGGCTTCAAAAAATTCTTTTTCCAATTCGGGCAAATTGTATTGAATACTCACATCGTAGAATTTAATCATCGCCTCGTGTTTGTCGGCCAACGAGCGGTAGCGCTCTCTGAAATCGGCCAATTCAATATCGCCAACGCGAATACCATTGCGACCTGTTTTATCCATATAAGTAGGTCCGATGCCTTTGAGAGTAGAGCCTATTTTTGCCTTTCCTTTGGAAGCTTCCGAGGCGGCATCGAGCAAGCGGTGCGTGGGTAATATTAAGTGTGCTTTGCGCGAAATGATTAATTTGGACTTGATATCGAGGTTGAACTTAGCCAAACCGTCGATTTCTGTTTTGAAAACAACAGGATCAATTACAACGCCGTTTCCGATGATGTTGATGTTGTTGTCATGAAATATACCAGACGGAATGGTACGAAGTACGTGTTTGATTCCGTCAAACTCTAAGGTATGTCCCGCATTGGGTCCGCCCTGAAAGCGCGCTATAATATCGTATTTTGAGGTAAGAACGTCGACGATTTTTCCTTTTCCTTCATCGCCCCATTGTAATCCGAGTAGTAAGTCTACGGTCATTGTGTTGTTGTTTTGTTGGTCGTTTATGGTTTGTTGTTGTGTTAAAATTTGACATTCATCGTAACCATTAATGTCATTTGAACTGCTATTGCCGCGTTAGGGATGGAGGCAAGCACCGCGTGCAGCCGAGAGCCCGGGCCGGAGGCAACGCCCCATTAATCAGTATTGGGCTGTTTTTTGTTGGCGTAAAAATACAGCGAGTGGTTGTGAATTTCAATATTGAAAATCTCTTCTATGGTTTTTTTGATGGTTTGAATGCGTGGATCGCAAAACTCAATCACCTCTCCTGAGTCGGTCATAATGATGTGATCGTGTTGTTTGTCAAAGTATGATTTTTCGTAGTGGGCCTGATTCTGACCAAATTGGTGTTTGCGCACCAAGCCACAATCCAGCAGCAATTCGATCGTATTGTACAAAGTGGCACGCGACACACGGTAGTTTTTGTTCTTCATTTTGAGGTACAAATTTTCGATATCAAAATGTTCCTCACTATTGTAAATTTCCTGAAGAATCGCATAGCGTTCGGGCGTTTTGCGGTGGCCTTTGTTTTCAAGATAGGCTGTAAAAACGTTCTTTACCGTTTCTTGATTTTTAGCGTTATCTGTTGCAATTAGTGTCATATCGGCAAAGATAATTTTTAGTTGATAAATATGAAAATGTTATGGGTTGAAGTTATAAACGTGTTGTTAATAAAAGTCGAAAGTCGAAAGTCGAAAGTCGAAAGTTGAAAGTTGAAAGTCGAAAGTCTAATTTTTATAAACACGAGTTATTTTATCCACACCGTCAATTTTTTTGATATTATCAATCAACTTCTTCAAAATAGTATTGTTTTGAACAATCACCGTTACCTGACCTTTAAAAATTCCGGCTTCACCACTCAGCGAGATGCTTTGGATGTTTACGTGCATTTGGTTGGAAATGACTTTGGTCAATTCGTTGGTTAAACCCAAAGTGTCCATTCCAGTGATGTTGAGTATCGCTTTGAATTCTTGTTGTGTGGAGTCAATCCATTTGGCGGGCATGATGCGATAGGCGTAGTTGGATTGTAAGCTGATGGCGTTGGGACAATCGCGCTTGTGTACTTTGATGCCTTCGTTGATGGTTACAAAACCAAATACTTCGTCGCCCGGAATTGGGTTGCAACAAGTTGATAATTTATAGTCCAATCGATCTTGTTCTTTGCCAAAAACCAGTAGATTGTAATTGCTACTGAGCTCTGGCTTATTGATTTCTTCCGGATTTGCAGTTGGAGTCCGTTTGATTTTATTTTTGAAGAAATTAATCAGTGTATTGCTTTTTTGTGCTGCAAAATCTTTGAGTTGTTGGTTTTCAATAGAGCCAATTCCCACCCGATAAAACAAATCTAAACTGGTTTTGAGTTTGAAGAAACTTACCAGTTCGTTGACTACGCTTTCGGTTAATGTTATTTTCAAATGTTTGAGTTTGCGGGTCAGTAATTCTTTACCTTCTTCAGCAATCTTCTTGGTATTTTCGTTGAGAACGTTTCGAATTTTATTCTTGGCACGCGAGGTAGTTACATAATCCAACCAGTTGATGGTCGGTTTTTGATGGGGAGAAGTAATTACCTCGATTTGGTCGCCACTTTTGAGTTCGTAATTGAGTGGAACTAACTTACCGTTGACACGAGTTCCGCGCGTTTTAACTCCAATTTCAGAGTGAATACTGAAGGCAAAATCGAGTGATGTAGCTCCTTTGGGCAACGATTTAATTTCGCCTTTAGGAGTAAAAACAAAAATTTCTTTGGCGTAGAGATTCATTTTGAAATCTTCTACAAAATCGACTGCATTGGTTTCCGAATTTTCGAGTGCTTCTTTGAGTAAGTTTAGCCAAACGTCCAAACCACTTTCTTCGGTAGCACCTTGTTTGTATTTGTAGTGCGCAGCGTATCCTTTTTCGGCAATTTCATCCATGCGTTCACTACGAACTTGAATTTCAACCCAACGTCCTTTCGGCCCCATTACAGTAATATGCAAGGCTTCGTAACCCGTTGATTTTGGTGAAGAAATCCAATCGCGCAAACGACTTGGACTCGGGCGGTAATGATCCGTTACAATTGAGTAAATTTTCCACGCGATGAATTTTTCGTCGTGTAAATTGGATTTATAAATGATGCGCAGGGCGAATTTGTCAAATACTTCGTCAAAGCCGACATTTTGTGCAGCCATTTTTCTTCGTATGGAATACACTGATTTGGGTCGTCCTTTAATAATGTAATCAACGCCTTCTTCATCGAGTGATTTTTTGAGCACATCAGAAACCAATTTGATGTATGCATCTTGTTCTTCTTTGGTTTCTTTTATTTTGCTGATGATGTCGTTGTATACTTCGGGCTCGGTATATTTTAAGCCTAAATCTTCTAATTTGGTTTTGATGTTGTACAAGCCCAACCGGTGTGCGAGAGGCGCATAAATGTATAAAGTTTCCGATGCGATTTTTACCTGTTTGTAATCGGGCATCGAATCCATGGTTTGCATGTTGTGCAAGCGATCGGCAATTTTGATGAGAATTACCCGAACATCATCGTTTAAGGTCAAAAGCATTTTTCTGAAATTTTCCGCTTGCATGGAAATATTCATGTCTTTTTTAACCTGTGATATTTTGGTCAAACCTTCAACCAAATGGGCTATTTTAGGATTAAAAAGCTGTTCTAAATCCTCGAGAGTAACGGGTGTGTCTTCAACCACGTCGTGCAGTAGGGCAGCGGCAATGCCTGTGGCACCCAAACCAATTTCAGAGGCCACAATTTTAGCTACCCCAATAGGGTGAAAAATATAGGCTTCGCCCGATTTTCTGCGTTGGTCTTTGTGGGCGTCAACAGCTACATCAAATGCTTTTCTGATCAGTTTTTTATCATCAACGGAGAGTTTTTGATAACTGATTCGAAGTAATTCTTT
>CAZAJH010000097.1:0-7160 GCA_964485385.1 uncultured Flavobacterium sp. | reverse complement strand
ATGTTAAACCTAAAAACAATACAGCAGCTAAGGCTAAATTTCTTAATTTCATAGTTTTCATATTTTTTTTGTTTAATGATTTCCGACAAAACTATGACAAATTTTGTCTGACGTTTTAGCGCAAAAGATAAACAAACTAGTTTTTTTAAAAGTTTAACATTTTTGTTTAAGTGTGAATTCTACTAAAATAGGGCTTTTGTTTTAAATAAGTTAAAAAAGATTAAACAAAATAAAATAATTTTGTATGCAATTTTTCTTACATTTTTTTTAATTAACAAAATGGAACTATTTTTGTAACAATAAAAAAAAATAATTGCTGTTATGGTATTGTTGAACTATTTCAAAATGGGTGCATATATTATATTGTTGTTAAGTTTTATAGGTGTTAATGCTCAACAAATCAATCAGTTGGACGATAAAGGTTTGAAGCATGGACTTTGGAAAGGAGTCTACGAAGAATCAAAAAGACCTCGTTACGAAGGTACATTTGTTCATGGCAAAGAGACAGGAATGTTTAAGTTTTTTGATGATACAAAAGCAGGAACGGTTATTGCCACCCGAGAGTTCAACGAAAAAGACAATTCGTGTTACACTATTTTCTACAACCAAAAAGGGTACAAGGTAAGTGAGGGAAAGCTCATTAATAAACTCTTTGAAGGCGAATGGAAGTATTACCATTTGGATTCCGATAAGATTATGACAACCGAAATCTATGTTAAAGGAAAATTAAATGGCATTCGAAAAGTATACTACAATCAAGGTGCTATAGCCGAAGAGACAAATTACAAGGACGGTAAAAAGGAAGGGTTGTATAAAAAATACGCCGAGAATGGTGTTGTCTTGGAGGAGTCCAACTACAAGAATAATGAGTTTAACGGGCTTGCTGTTTTTAAAGATGCTGAAGGTAAAATTACTGCCAAAGGAATGTTTACCAATGGTAAGAAAACAGGTGTTTGGGAGTTTCTTGAAAATGATAAAATGGTGAAGAAAAACATGAATTTACAAGGCAAGAAATTTCAAAAGCGAAAAGTTACAAAAGATCCTCAAGAATAGTTTTTGTATAGAAAAAACCAAAAGCGGTATGTGTTTTTGTGATAAACTACACCTGCCTTTCATTATTATTTAGTGTATTTTTGCAAAAAAAACAGCATGAAACGTGTTATTGTCGGACTTTCAGGTGGAGTTGATTCAAGTGTGGCCGCTTATCTTTTAAAAGAGCAAGGTTACGAGGTAATTGGCTTGTTTATGAAGAATTGGCACGATGATTCTGTGACAATTTCCAACGAATGTCCGTGGCTCGAAGATAGTAACGATGCTCTTTTGGTTGCCGAAAAACTTGGTATTCCTTTTCAAACCGTCGATTTGAGTGAACAGTACAAAGAGCGTATCGTGAATTACATGTTTAATGAGTACGAAAACGGAAGAACGCCCAATCCGGATGTATTGTGTAACCGCGAAATCAAGTTTGATGTATTCATGAAGATCGCACTAAGTTTAGGGGCCGATTACGTCGCTACTGGGCATTATTGCCGAAAAGGTGAAGTGGAAGTTGAGGGTCAAAAAGTATATCGCTTGTTAGCAGGAAAAGACCAAAACAAAGACCAATCGTACTTTTTGTGCCAATTGTCGCAAGAGCAATTGAGTAAAGCACTGTTTCCAATTGGCGAATTGACCAAACCGCAAGTGCGCGAAATTGCACAACAACTGGATTTGGTCACTGCTGAAAAAAAAGACTCACAAGGACTTTGTTTTATTGGAAAAGTGCGTTTGCCAGAATTTCTACAACAACAACTGCAACCTAAAGAAGGTATTATTATCGAAATTGACGCTAATCATCCATTATATTCTGTTGAAAGACCTGTTTTCAATTCATGGGAAGAGGAATTAATTTATGATGCAACACCTATTCAATATTCACCAGAAATGGGAAAAACGGTAGGTAAACACCAAGGAGCTCATTACTATACTATTGGTCAACGGAAAGGATTGAATGTAGGAGGTACCAAAGAACCTTTGTTTATTATTGCTACGGACGTAAAAAACAATATTATTTACACGGGTCAAGGGCATCATCATCCGGGTTTGTTCCGAAATGCTTTGAAAGTAAAACCATCTGAAATCCATTGGATTCGTGAGGATATAGCATTACAAAACGGTCAAACAATGGATGTAATGGCGCGTATTCGTTACCGACAAGAACTCCAAAAAGCTACTTTGTACCAATTCGAAAGCGGTTTATATGTTCGTTTTGAATCGCCGCAATCGGCCATTACTGAGGGGCAGTTTGTAGCTTGGAATATTGAAGATGAGCAAGTTGGTTCGGGCGTAATAGCATAAAAAAGGTTTGCAAATTATTTTTTTGTATTTTTGAAGAATCCAAATTCGTAAGCTATGAAAAAAATCCTACTACTCATTGTTTTTTTTGCTTCTCCTTTTGTTTTTTCACAAGAAGAAGATGCGTGGGTGTTTTTTACAGACAAACCCAACGCCCAATTTTATTTAGATAATCCGCTGCAAATGCTCACGCAACGTTCACTTGATAGAAGAACGGCGCAAGGTATTGCGTTGCATGTTACCGATGCACCAATTCACCAACCGTATGTGCAAACTATTGCATCTGCTTCTGGTATTACGGTAAAGGCCAAGTCTAAATGGCTCAATTGTGTTCACGTTCGTGGAACTCTAGAAAATATAAATGCATTGAGCGGATTGTCTTTTGTCCAATCTATAAAGTTTGCCGATAATTCGCTAAACACATCGGGAAGAAAGAACAATCCAAAGTCTATTTCTCCTGTCAACAAATCAATGGATGTTAGTGCTAATTTCAATTATGGAAATTCGCAAAATCAAATCGAAATGCTCAACGGACATCTGTTACACCAAGCCAATTACACCGGAGCGGGAAAAATAATTGCGGTGATGGATTCGGGCTTTACCAATGTTAATTCAACAGCGCCATTTCAACGACTTTTTACTAATAATTTGATTCTAGGCGGTTACAATTATGTAAGTCAGAACGAAAATATATACGATTTGCACAACCACGGCACCATGACATTATCGTGTATGGGTGGTTTTGTTGATGGCGAATTGGTCGGAACAGCTCCCGATGCCAAATACTATCTTTTTGTAACAGAAGATGTGACCAGCGAAAATCCGGTGGAAGAAAGTTATTGGGTTGAAGCTGCCGAAGAAGCCGATCGTTTGGGTGCCGACATTATTTCAACCTCTTTGGGTTATTACGTTTATGACAATCCAGCTTATAGTCATGTTTACGAAGAAATGCAAGGCAATCAAGCTTTTGCCTCTCGCGGAGCAAATATTGCTTACACCAAAGGGATGATTCTTGTAGCTAGTGCCGGAAATTCTGGTGGAAGCCCAGAGCCTTTCAACCACGTGGGAGTTCCAGCAGAAGCAACTCATGTTTTGGCCGTTGGAGCTGTCAGATTTGATGAAACCTACGCACCATTCAGTTCGGTGGGTCCGGCTTTCGAAAACAGAATTAAGCCAGATGTAATGGCGAAAGGCCAAGCGGCTGTGGTAGCGAATATTTCTGGTAATGTACAAACGGCTAGTGGAACATCGTTTTCTTGTCCTATTATAGCAGGAATGATTGCGAGTTTTTGGAGTGCAGTTCCCAATTTAACCAACCAACAAGTAATTAATTTTGTTAAGCAATCGGCTGATAGGTATTCTAATCCTAATGACCAATTTGGTTATGGAATTCCTGATTTTCAATTGGCTTTAAACAATGCACAACTTGCTACCAATGAAAACCGTTTTGAAACTATTCAGGTGGTTCCCAATCCGACTTCAGGTTGGCTTACTGTAAGTACACCAAGTGCTGCAATTGGAGGTCAAATGGTCTTACACAATAGCCTCGGTCAGGTAGTTTTAGTTCAAAAAATACAGACTGAGCTACAAACGATTTCGTTAGATGCTCTACCTAATGGGATATACTATTATATAATGGAGACGAATGATGTTGCTTACCAAGGTAAAATCATAAAGAAATAAACGATGAGCTTAAGCTTAAATTGACACCGCATAGATGAACAGAATTACACAACTTTTCAACATACAATTTCCGATTATTCAAGGAGGAATGATTTGGAATTCGGGATATAAATTGGCTAGTGCAGTAAGTAATGCGGGTGGATTAGGACTGATAGGAGCGGGCTCAATGTATCCAGATGTTTTAAGAGAACACATTCAAAAATGTAAAAAGGCAACAGACAAACCCTTTGGTGTAAATATTCCGATGCTGTATCCCAATGTCGAAGAAATCATTCAAATTATTATAGAAGAGGGAGTAAAAATTGTATTTACATCTGCAGGAAATCCAAAAACATGGACGAATCATTTGAAACAACACGGAATCACTGTGGTACATGTTGTAAGCAGTTCCAAGTTTGCTCTGAAAGCACAAGAAGCGGGTGTTGATGCTGTTGTTGCCGAAGGTTTTGAAGCGGGTGGGCATAATGGTCGTGAAGAAACCACTACACTCACGCTGATACCAATGGTCAAAGAAAATATTGAGATTCCATTGATTGCTGCAGGCGGAATTGCAACGGGTCGCGGTATGTTGGCCGCGATGGTTTTGGGTGCAGATGGTGTACAGATGGGTAGTCGTTTTGCTGCTTCTACAGAGAGTTCGGCACATGATAATTTTAAGAAAACAATAGTTGAAACCGGTGAGGGTGAGACACAACTAACCCTGAAAGAATTGGCTCCCGTTCGATTGATCAAAAATAAATTTTTCTACGACGTACAAGAATTGTATGCCAAGTGTCCGACGAAAGAAGATCTTGAAAATTTGTTAGGCAAACGACGAGCCAAGCGCGGAATGTTTGAAGGAGACCTAATTGAAGGCGAACTCGAAATCGGACAAATTGCGGGATTAATTCACGATATCAAACCAGTAGCGGTTATCATCAAAGAGATCGTAGAAGAATTCGAATTGGCTCAAAAAGAAATACAAAAATTTAGTTTTTAAAATCTTAAATCTAAACTATAGTATTCACATTTAGCTTTATTAGCTTATCATTTTTATGTGAAATGTATTGCTTTTCAAGCTTTTTAATCTATGAATCCATAGGGTTAATTTTTTTTAGTATAAATTCATAAACTGTTCTCAATTTCTTCACATCAATTCCCTCTCAAAATACTACTTTTGTACAAATAATTTACCCAAATGAAAAAGTTTATCTGGATTACAACTAGTATTTTTTCAATACTAATTCATGCACAAGAACGCCCCAAATTGGTTGTCGGTATTGTGGTCGATCAAATGAAAATGGAATATTTGTACCGTTTTCAAAACGATTTTTCATCCAATGGGTTCAAACGATTACTCAACGAGGGTTACTCGTTCGAGAATACACACTACAATTACATGCCTACTTACACCGCGCCCGGTCACGCCTCTGTATATACAGGTACAACGCCAGCATTACACGGAATTGTTAGCAACGAATGGTTTCATCGCACGCTAAAAAGAGAAGTGTATTGTACTGAGGACGCAACAGTAGCAACTTTGGTAGCTGGAACCGAAATTGAAGGAAAAATGTCACCACGCAACCTGCAAAGCACTACCATTACCGACGAATTAAAATTGGCAACTAATTTTAAAGGAAAGGTGATTGGCATTAGCATCAAAGATCGAGGGGCAATTTTACCTGCTGGGCATTTTGCAGATTGGGCTTTCTGGTATTGTAAAACGGGAGATTTTATTTCAAGTACCTACTACGGTAGTGTTTTGCCGACTTGGGTAGATGAATTCAACAAAGAAAAAAACTACCTCAATTATGCCAATGCAGGTTGGGGTTTGTTAAAACCGAAGGAAACATACAACGAAAGCCTTCCAGATGAGAATCCGTACGAAGGAAAATTGTACCTCAAAACACCTTTTTTTCCTTACAATACCAAGGAAATGCTGGAGAAAAATGATCCCGGAGTGCTTCGTGTTAGCCCTTATGGGAATAATTTGATTAGTGATTTAGCCAAAAGAGCCATCCTAAAAGAAAATTTAGGGAAAGACAATACCACCGATTTTTTAGCACTGAGCTTTTCATCTACCGATTACATTGGTCATACATTCGGACCTCGATCAATTGAAGTGCAGGACACCTACTTGCGTTTGGATGAAACGATTGCCGATTTTTTGACGTATTTAGACACTACAGTAGGTAAAGGCAACTACTTGGTTTTTTTGACAGCCGATCATGCAGGAGCCGAAAATGTAACCTACCTCAAGGACAACAAATACCAAGTGAACAACATCAATTTCAATACGATTGAAAGCGATTTAAAAGAATTTTCTAAAACAACTTTTGGTGAAGATGTGGTGTTGAAATACGACAGTTTTAATGTGTTTTTTAATAGAGATTTACTGAAGGCAAAAGGGTTGGAATTGGCCAGAGTAAAACAAGTTTTTAAAGACTATTTATACAGTAAAGAGTACGTTAAACGCGTGTACACCGAAGAAGAAATTTTAGCCTCAACAGGCAATGATATCTTACTCGATTTTGTTTCCAAAGGTTATGATCCTACTCAAAATGGAGAATTGTATATGGTGTTCAAGCCGGGTTACATCGAATACTCAACGATTGGAACTTCACACGGCTCACCTTACACTTACGATACGCATGTGCCACTTATCTTTTATGGTTGGCATATAAAAAAAGGAAAAACCAACCACCGCAAAGAAATCACTCAGATTGCACCAACCGTTACACAATTATTGAAAATTACCATGCCAAACAGCACAAAAGGAGAGGTGTTAACCGAAATTATTGACTAATGGGAAGCTATTTCCATTTTTTGAATAGAAACACGTATTAAATATACAAATCGGTTTGCTGCTGGTTGGGCGTTACCACAATTTTCGAAAATAATAGGATGATTTTAACTGTTTCGATGTTGAAAATTTAAACTCATGTTAATTATTAGCAGTTGGTTTTCTCGTTCCCGTATTTTTTTGTAATTTGTGCTAAACGCAATGGATATGAAGTTATTTTTTGAAAAGCTATATCAAAATAGTAGCCGAATTACACAGTTGGTTTACACGCGTCACATCAAAGATTTTATTCTGATTTGCATCGGTGTAATCATGGCAAGTATTGGTTTAAAAGAGTTTTTGCTACCCAATGATTTTTTGG
>CAZAJH010000096.1:0-7238 GCA_964485385.1 uncultured Flavobacterium sp. | reverse complement strand
TATCTTCTCCAACTCCGGTCAAACTTACTCCACAATAGCTATTCGCGTAATTTCCCGCTACTGTAGCCGAATCGGAAATACGACCCGGAATCTCAAATCCTTTTCCTCCTGTTGAAGTTGCAGCCGCTAAATTTCCATTGGAATCCAATGCTACACAACCCACAGTTCCCGTTCCGGTTGCGGCCAGTTTGGCTTCGTATTCTTTTCTTCGTTGCTCAATTTCAGTAGAAAATACTTCAAAACCGTGTTGCCGTGCAAAATTCGTAGCACCACTTCCACCCAACACGCGATCATCTACCTGCATCAATACTTGTGCAACTTGAATGGGGTTTTTAACGTCTTCAATATTAATTACACCACTAAACTTCTCAGTAGTTCCATCCATCAACGAAGCACTCATCCTTATTTTTCCATCGCTTTGTATCTGCGAACCAATTCCCGCGTTAAACAAAGCATCATCTTCCAACAACGAAACCGCATATACTGCTGTTTCAACAGCCGAATGCGTTTGCAAATACGCATACGATTCCTTGACAATACGCAATAAGGCTTCTTGTTTAGCTACTTTTGTTTCGTGGTTGGTGGACGATTCAGAGAAAAAACCGCCGTGAATGATTATTTTCATTTGTTTTTTTGATTTTGGGACTCTAAGACTTTAATACATTATGACTGTAAATATTTTAACGTCCTAAATCTTCTAGTCTTTCAATCCTACAATCCTACAATCTTACAATCTTACAATCTTATAATCTTTTAATCTTAAAATCTTAAAATCTTAAAATCTTACAATCTTACAATCTTACAATCTTACAATCTTACAATCTTACAATCTTTTAATCTTGTAATCTTATAATTCTTTAAACGTATTGCGAAGATTTAATCGTCATTTTAAACGTATCCAAGTCAAACGTATCATTTTTGCTCATTACGTGCGTTACCAAATGATTAATCGAAATCGGCTGGCCCAATTCTACTTGTGTTAGGTTAGTGTCTTTCACTTCTCTCCCATCCACCAAAATAACCAAACCAGAGCCAATAGCTTCCATCTGACGTCCGTTGGTAATCAATAATCCCGTATCTTCTCCTAAACCAATTCCCAATACTTTCGGATTACCAACAACCGCTTGAAACAAACGACCAATTCGACCGCGTTGTACAAAATGGGTGTCGATTATAACATCGTCTATCAAACCCAATCCTGAAGTAATTTTTACCTCGCCTTTCAACAACGCTTCTTGGCTACTACCTTGGTAAATCATGTTGTTTGACGCTGCAGCAGCTCCAGCCGAAGTGCCTGCATAAATAAACTCTTCGTTTCGGTATTTATCAATCAATAACTCATCCAAGGGCGTACCTCCCAAAATGGAAGTCAAACGCAACTGATCGCCACCTGTGAACATCACAACATCAGCGGCTTTCAAACGATCTAAAACTTCGACTTCTGAGGCTTGCTCTCTGCGTTCAATATGCAGCACATCTACGTTGTTGGCTCCCAAATAACTAAAAGCTTTAACGTATTCTGGCCCAATTTCTCTCGGAATTTTAGAAGCCGTCGTGATGACTTCAATTCGGGATAATTCTTTGTGCTTAGATTCCTTAATAATGCGTTTCAAAATGCCTTCCTCAAAGAAGTTCAAGTTCTTAGGCGCATTTCGATCGAGATTGGTTTCACTGAAACTTCCTTTGTCAACAGCACCGCCAATTATAATGAGTTTTCCTTTAATTTCCATGCGGTAAAAATAACGATTTCTTAAAACTAAGCAAATCAATTTTACGATTTTGAACCAAAACTTTTACGGCAGTTTTCAACAATTATTACCGCCTAGTTTTTTTTATTGGTAGCAGAAATTCATCTTTCATTTCATCAGTTGTCCCGCTTTCCGTCGCACAAGGTTGCTCCTCCAATCGGGGCTAGATTAGAAAAATAGTAGTTCCAACAAACTGAGATAAACGTCTTGTACTGGATTGATTATCTCAGACTGTTTAGAAACTTTAGAATGACTTGGAAATGATCAAACCAATTTACTATCAAATTACATTTTCTAAGAAGTCTACAAATCTAACAATCTAAAAATCAAACAAGTTTAAAAAAAACTAACTTTTTCTCACAAAAAAAGCAGTATACTAACAAATATTTTTTATTTTTAACAAATTCATTACCACAATACAAATTACAACTCTCTATTATTATGAAAATTGATAAAATTCAAGCGCTGCGTGGCCCCAATATTTGGAGTGTTCAACGAAAAAAATTAATCCAAATGCGTCTCGATTTGGAAGAAATGGAAGAACGTCCCACTAACAAAATTGAAGGATTTCGTGAACGCATAGAAGCCATGTTTCCCACCATGATTGAGCACCGCTGCTCAGAAGGTGTTCGCGGTGGCTTTTTCTCTCGTATCGATCGTGGGACTTGGATGGGACATGTTATTGAACATATTGCACTCGAAATCCAGACACTCGCCGGAATGGAAACGGGTTTTGGACGTACGCGCGAAACCAAAACACCTGGTGTTTACAATGTAGTGTTTAGTTACACCGAAGAAAACGTGGGTATGTATGCAGCCGAAGCCTCAGTGCGTATCGCCGAAGCACTCATCAACGGCACCGATTATGACGTTGAAGCCGATATTCAAAAAATGCGCGAAATTCGCGAACGCGTGCGCCTCGGCCCTTCAACAGGAAGTATAGTAGAAGAAGCCGTAGCACGTGACATTCCGTGGATTCGTCTTGGCACCAACTCGCTGGTACAGTTGGGATATGGTGTTAATCAAATGCGTTTTCAAGCTACCATTACTTGCAAAACGAGTAATATTGCGGTGGATATTGCTTGCAACAAAGAAGAAACCAAACGCATGCTTGATTTGGCTTCAATTCCGGTAGCTAGTGGCGGTATTTGTGTTGACGAAGAAGATTTAGAACAAGTAATCAAAAAAATAGGATTCCCGATTGTAATCAAACCTTTGGATGGCAACCACGGAAAAGGGGCTTCCATCAATGTAAAAACCATGGAAGATGCCAAAGCTGGTTTGGAATATGCCAAAAAATACAGTCGTAGGGTAATTGTCGAAAAATTCATCACCGGTTTTGATTTCCGGGTATTGATCATAGACAACAAACTGGTAGCGGCAGCCAAAAGAGAACCTGCACATGTGAAGGGAGATGGCAAGCAAACCATTCAGCAACTGATTGATGAAACCAATCGTGATCCACGCCGTGGTTATGGTCACGAAAACGTGTTGACACAAATTGACGTGGACCGCGATACGCTTGATTTACTTGAAAAGCTCAATTATACGCTCGAAACAGTACCCAGAAAAGACGAGGTAGTGTATTTAAAATCAACCGCCAATCTCAGTACAGGAGGAACTTCCATTGATGTAACCGATTTGATGCATCCCGAAAATATTTTCTTGTGTGAACGCATTTCACGTGTCATTGGTTTGGATATTTGCGGAATTGATATTATGGCAGAAAACCTCACACAACCATTGAAAGAAACGGGAGGTTGTATACTAGAAGTGAATGCAGCACCTGGCTTCCGTATGCACTTAGCTCCATCTGAAGGATTGCCTAGAAACGTTGCCGCGCCGGTAATTGATATGTTGTATCCTCCCGGAAAACCCAGTCGTATTCCTATTATTGCGGTAACCGGAACCAACGGAAAAACCACCACAACCCGTTTGATAGCTCATATTGTAAAAAACAATGGCTATCGCGTTGGTTTTACGACTTCGGATGGTATTTACATTCAAAACCATTTGATGGAAAAAGGCGATACAACCGGACCTTTATCGGCTGAGTACATTTTAAAAGATCCAACGGTTGAATTTGCCGTTTTAGAAACAGCCCGAGGAGGAATTCTGCGCGCTGGTTTAGGTTTCAGTCGATGCGATATTGGAATCATAACCAATATTCAAGAAGACCATTTGGGATTATCAGACATCCACACATTGGATGACCTTGCACGTGTAAAAGCAACTGTAGTTCGGAGCATCAAAAAAGACGGATGGGCCATTTTGAATGCCGAAGACGAGCAATGTTTGAAAATTGCTAATGAACTCAGCTGTAACATTGCTTATTTTGCGATGGATGAAAACCATCCGAAAGCCGTTCAATTTGCAAAAGAAGGAAAAATAGTAGCCGTATACGAAAACGGTTTTATCACGATTAAAAAAGGAGAATGGAAAATCCGTGTGGAGCGCGCCACTCATGTACCTTTGACCATGGGCGGAAAAGCCAAATTCATGATTGCTAATGTTTTAGCTGCAACTCTAGCCGCGTACTTACAAGGTTTTAAAACCGACGATATCAGTTTGTCGTTGCAAACATTTATACCGAGTGCAGCCCAAACGCCAGGTCGTATGAATGTGTTTGAGTTTAAAAAATTCAAAGTTCTTATCGACTTTGCTCACAACCCAGCTGGATACAGAGGAATTGAAGAGTTTTTATCTACCGTAGAAGCTTCTAAAAAAATCGGTATCATAGCAGGTGTTGGCGATCGTCGTGACGAAGACATCAAAGAATGTGCAACCATAGCGGCGCGTATGTTCGATCATATCATTATTCGCCAAGAGAAACATTTGCGTGGGCGCACCGAAGAAGAGATCATCAACCTCATCATGGAGGGCATCAAAGAGTCGGGTCGTACCGTCACTACAGAAATCATCAAAAAAGAAGTAGAAGCCATCAAACATGCAATAGACAACGCAGAAGAAGGTAGCTTTATTACTGCTTTGAGTGATGTGGTGACCAATGCTATTGAAATTGTGCAAGAATATCTGGATAAAGAACGAGAAGCCGATTAGTAATTTTTAATTTTTATATTCACAAAATCCCAAGCACAATTTGTTTGGGATTTTTTATTTAGGGTGTTTTTCCTGTATAAAATCCTATCAAAAAAACGCATATTTGTTTTTTAAACACACCACAGATGAAAACGTATATTTTACTTTTTGCGACTCTATACTTGTATGTTTCAACTCTTTTGTCGAGCTCAACTCCTCTGCCTTCAAAAGAGAAAAATGAAGTTATAATAACAATAAAACAGCCCGAAAAAGCCAACTTTGTAGCTACTTTTTTGAGAACGCCTTTCGCACTAGTTGGAGCAACTTTGACTCTTTTTTCCATCGCCATTGTTGGATTTTTGGAATTTTGGGGTTATTTGTTTAGTGGTTTTGAATACCGTTTTCCGATAACACATGAAATTATTGACATCGGATGGAAAGGTATTGTCCGCGATTGGTGGTACCAACCTGCTGTGGGTTGGCATTTGGTATGTTGTGCTGCTTTCTGGATTATTTTATTTACACGCAAAAGAAAATGAAAATCGATTTATCGTATCATCAATGTAACAAAAGGACACTATTTCAACACTAACGAAATAGTGTCTTTTTTTATACCTTTACACCTTTAACGTATTTCAATTATGAACAAAAAAATCATACTTTTTTTAAGCTTATTTATTGCCATTTCAACTCAAGCACAGTTGAAAAAAATCACTCTCGAGGACGGTGTTTTGCAACAAGGCCGCAAGTTTGGCGCCGACCGTATGACAGGTTTTCAATGGATTCCCAGCACATTACGCTACGTTTATTACACCGATTCATGGACCAAAATGATGAGTGCTGATGTTGCCAAAAAAGAAGCCGTAGAGTTGGTTAAACTCAGTGATATTAATACGGCTTTAGGCACACAATTGAAACATTTTTTTGGCACTGAATGGATTGACGCTACTACACTTTTAATCAATGATGGAGGTAAATTTTACAAGTATACCATCACTACTAAGTCAGGAAGTTTGATCTGTGAAAGCCCTGAAACTGCGGAAAATCAAACCTTTGATGCTGCAAAAGAGAATTTGGCATTTACAGAAGGAAACAATTTGTACTTTTTCACTAAAAACAAAGAAAAAATTGCAGTTACTTCTAATTCCGATAAAAATATTGTTTCGGGTCAAAGTATTTCGCGAAATGAATTCGGAATTAATGGAGGAATATTTTGGTCACCAAAATCAACTTATTTGGCCTTTTACCAAAAAGACGAAACCGACGTAGCTGATTATCCCTTGCTGGATATTACTGAAACTCCAGGCAAATTGGTCAATATTAAATACCCAATGATTGGTCAAAAATCTGAAAAACCACGTGTTGGGATTTACAATTTAGCGACCAAAAAAACGGTTTTTATTTCACCTAAAAACAATCCTGAAGATTACGTAACGAATTTGGCGTTTACTCCGGATGAAAAATTTGTCATCATAGCCGAATTGAATCGCGGACAAAATGATATGAATCTGAACGTATACGATGCCAATTCGGGTGCGTTTGTGCGAACTATTTTGAATGAAAAAAGTACCAAATGGGTCGAACCTGAACATCCTGCTTTCTTCCCAAACCCTGCTTCAACTAATTTTGTTTGGATTAGTGAAAAAGATGGTTTCAACAACTTATATTACTACTCAATTGATGGGAAATTAATCAAACAATTAACGGTAAATAAATTCCCAACACGTGAAATTATCGGAGCCAATCCAGCTGGAACCGAGATTTACTTTAAAGCAACTGGCCCAAATCCGACGAATATGTTGGTTTATAAAGTGGATTTAAAAGGAAAACAAACGTTAATCACTAAAGATGAAGGGGTTCATAACGTGGTTGTTTCTTCGGATGGCAATTGGTTTTTTGACGAATATTCCAATCATTCAACACCTTCTAAATCATTGTTGTACGATAAAAAATTAAACGCTACTGTTTTATTGGAAAGCAAAAACAAATATGAGGGTTACGAAATGGGAACATCCGAAATTAAAACGATTAAATCTGTGGATGGTACAACTGATTTATATACTCGTTTGATTAAACCTAGTAATTTTGATCCAAGCAAAAAATACCCCGTTTTGGTCTATGTTTATGGCGGTCCGCACGCACAAATGATTACCAATTCGTATTTGGATGGAGCCAATTTGTGGATGTATTGGATGGCCGAACAAGGCTATTTGGTGTTTACGTTGGACAATCGTGGCTCAGACAATCGCGGAGTAGCTTTTGAAAGTGTGATTCATGGTCGTTTGGGCGTAAACGAAATGGAAGATCAATTGAAAGGTGTAGAGTATTTAAAATCTTTGCCTTATGTAGATGGCAATCGTTTGGCAGTACACGGTTGGAGTTATGGTGGCTTTATGACCACCTCCTTGATGCTCAGAAAACCAAACACTTTTAAAGTAGGAGTTGCTGGCG
>CAZAJH010000095.1:0-7244 GCA_964485385.1 uncultured Flavobacterium sp. | reverse complement strand
GCACACATCAATGTTACCGAAAGTCATGAAAAGAAGATATCCACTTTTAATACAGTTAATTTTGCCAATTTTTGGGTGTACGGCTGGGCTTCAGTCGGCATTATTTTCCTGCTCAACGATTTTATCCAAATTTGGATTGGTCAAAAATTTGTACTCTCCATCTGGGCAGTCGTAGCTTTGGCACTCAATTTTTATATGGTCGGTATGCAAAACGCGGTGTGGACATTCAAATCAACGTTCGGTATTTTTAAAGAAGGACGATACGTTGTCTTTTTTACAGCACTGATCAATTTAATTTTGGCTTTTGGGTTAGGTAGTATTTATGGTTTGGAAGGTATTTTATTTGCAACAGCCATTGCTCGTTTGGTCACCAATTGCTGGTACGATCCCTATTTGGTGTACACAATCGCTTTGCAATTAAATCCGATGGATTATGTAAAGAAATATGTTTTTTACCTGGTAGTTGTTGGTGTTTCTTTGGCCGTTTTGTTCGGGTTGAATATCTTTTTGCCACAAACTAATTTTTGGATTTTCATAATCAAAGTAATGTTGTGCCTCATTATTCCAAATGTTGTTATATTTATCTTTTGTAAAAATACTGCTGAATATGATGGTTTAGTTAGTTTGATTAAAGCAATGTTCCATAAAATAATAGGAAAATTAAAAAAATAGCATTGAGCCTCTCTGGGCTACCTCAGTGAAACTTTGTGAAATAACACTGTTGCATAAAGAATCGCTGAGATAATAAAGTTACACAACATTAAAAATGAAATTATTGTACATCACCAACGGAATCAATGGCTCGGGTGGACTCGAAAGAGTGCTATCCATCAAAGCGAGTTACTTGGCCGATCGGTTGGGTTACGAAGTACATATTTTGGGGTTGAATGATTCTACAACCAACTTGTTTTATAGCTTCAGTTCTAAAATTGTTTTGCATGCTATACCTGTTGGTGGAAATCCGATTTCGTATTTTAAGAGGTATATTTCAGGTTTGAAAAATACCATAAAAAAAGTCAATCCTGATGTTATTGTAGTGTGCGATGACGGATTGAAAGCGTTTTTTCTTCCCACGATTTTAGGAAAATCAAAACCGATTATTTACGAGCGTCACGTTTCTAAAAATATTGAAATTCGAAAAGATGCAGGTGTTTTGAAAAACATACTTTCTACATTCAAACTCAAGTTGATGGATGCTTTAGCGCCAACTTTTACCAAGTTTGTCGTTTTAACTCAAGAAAACACCAACGAATGGAAAGGCAATAATGTTCAGATTATTTCGAATCCGTTGTCTTTTTATCCCACAGAAAGTGCAACTTTAGCAAACAAAAAAGTCCTCGCTGTAGGCAAGCAAAGTCATCAAAAAGGCTATGATCGCTTATTACTAGCTTGGCAAAAAGTGATCGAACACCAACCCGATTGGCAATTGGAAATTTACGGCAAGTTCGATGCCAATCAAGGCTTAGAAAATTTGGTGAAAGAGTTGCACATACAGCAAAACGTCTCTTTTTTTGAGCCTGTGCAAAACATCCAACAAAAGTATTTAGAAAGTGCGATTTACGTGCTTTCCTCGCGGTTTGAAGGTTTCGGAATGGTGTTGATAGAGGCGATGGCCTGTGGTGTTCCGTGTGTGTCATTCAATTGTCCGTATGGTCCGAGTGACATCATAGCGGATACTATAGATGGTTTTTTGGTTGAAAATGGCAATGTCAATCAATTGGCTGAAAAATTATTATTTTTGATAGAAAACGAGCAGGTGAGAAGTGAAATGGGAAGCCAAGCCAAGCAAAATGTAAAACGTTTTCTGCCCTCGACTATCCTAGGACAATGGGACGAATTGTTTAAATCGGTAGCCAAGTGAAAAAAATAGTTATTTTAGTCGATCAATTGAATTCGCACGGTGGAATCGAAAGATTAGTGGCTGTAAAAGCCAATTATTGGGCTGAGGTTTTTCACTATGATGTCACTATAGTTGCTACAGAGCAATTGCAAAAACCTATTGTTTACGAACTTTCAGATAAAGTTAAATTCATTGATTTAGCCATCAATTACAACCGAACCAAAAGTTATTTTTCGCCAGCAAATGGCTTAAAATTTCTGCGCAACATTTGGCTCATTCAATGGTATATTTTAAAAAACAAACCGCATTTTATCTTGGTGGCGTCGCATATTCCGATTACGTATTTTCTTCCTTTTTTATTGACCAAAGCCAAAACGATAAAAGAGTTTCATTTCACCAAATACACACGTCCTTTGGTCGGAATGAAAGCCAAAATCCTCAACTACATCGAAGGTAAATACGATTATTTGATTGTGTTGAGTAAGGAAGAGCGGCAGTTTTATCCTTCGCCAAAAGCGGTGGTGATTGCCAATCCTGTTTTGCGAGTACAACCCACTGCGACCTTCCAACAAAATCAAAATATTGCCTTGTTTGTGGGTCGGCCTGCACCAGTAAAGCAATTGGAAAAACTGGTGGCTGTTTGGACACAATTCATCCAACAAAAACCACATTGGAAATTGCATTTGTTTGGTTCCACCGACGATGAATATTCCAAAAGAATTGAGCAATTGGTCAACGAAAATGCCATTCAAGATTCGTTTCTTTTCAAAGGACAGTCCAATAGTATTGCTGAGGAACTTGCCAAAGCCAAAGTATTGTTGCTGACCTCGGAACAAGAGTGTTTTCCGATGGTGATTTTAGAAGCGCATTCGGTGGGAATTCCAGTCATTTCATTTGATTCACCAACAGGGCCTCGGAATATTATTCACAACAATGTCGACGGAATTTTAGTAGAATACAATAATATTGATAGCTTTGTACAAACGTTGATTCGTTTTGATGAGGATAAGGCATTGCAGAATCAGCTTTCTAAAAATGCGATTGACAATGCTAAAAACTATCAGCTAGAAGTGATTATGAACCGTTGGAACGATTTAATTTTTACCAAATGATGCGAAAACTACTTTATTTTTTCGGGCAATTATTGTTTTTTCCACATGTGGTTTTATTTTTGTTTTCGTCTCAAAAAGCACTCATCATAGATGATATTTATGCTCGTAAAACCAGAAGAGAAGGCTGGTTCAATCACTGTTACTACCTCAGTTTGGAACTATTGCTAAGTCGCTATTTTCGCACGTTGTTTTATTACAGAACCAACGGAATTACAGCCAAAATACTCCGCCTTTTTTACCCAAAATACGCTTCGTTTACCATAGATATTCATACTCCAATTGGCGGTGGATTGCAATTGGCGCATCCGTATGCTACCATTCTAAACGCACAAAGTATAGGGAAGAATGTATATGTTAATCACTTGGTAACTTTGGGTGAAAAAGAGGGAAAAAAACCCACGATTGGAAATAATGTTCAGTTGCATGCCGGTTGTATCGTGATTGGTGGCGTAACTATTGGCGATAATGCCCTAATTGGTGCTGGTGCTGTAGTGGTTAAAGATGTTCCCGCCAATGCCATTGCTGTGGGCAATCCAGCACGAATTTTAGAAACTCAAAAAGCATGAGCTTCATACATGTAGCATATTACCACATGGTTTTTTTTAACTCACTTTTGGTGATTATGTTGTTGGTATTTCTACAAACCAAAACGAGTGTACTCGACTCGCAGTCCAATAAATCAACCACAAACGGATTCGGAATTTTCGTTCTGATTCTTATTTTGTTGTATATAGGAACACGACCACTCAATTACCGTTTTGGCGATATGGTTATTTACGATCGTGAATTGGAATTGTACCGAATGGGAGCACCCTTTGATTACCAAAAAGATTTTCTTTTTGAATGTCTGAAATATTTTTTTGCTACCTATTCCAGTTCAGCTAGTTTCTTCTTTTTCTGCGCCATGTTGTATATTATTCCGCTATATTCTGTGAGTAAAAAACTCTTTAAGGATTACTGGTTTTACGCTTTTATCATGTTTGTCACTTCTTTTTCGTTTTGGGCGTATGGCGTAAACGGAATTCGAAATGGAGTAGCCACTTCGATTTTTTTGTATGGAATGACCCGAGAAAAGAAATTCAACAGAAATGTCATTTTACTTTCCACGATTCTTTTTCACAAATCAATGGCGATTCCCATTTTTGCCTATTATGTAAGCCAGTATTATAAAAATACCAAAGTGCTTTTTGCAATTTGGGTTTTGGCAATTCCTGTGGCTTTTGCCGCTGGGGGCGCCTTTGAATCCCTGTTTCTCGGACTTGGTTTTGGCGATGAAAAACTCGAATTGTATCTAGGCGAATTTGACGCGACCAACGAAGGTGTAAATATTGATGTTGGTTTTCGCTGGGATTTCCTGTTGTATAGTGGTTTTGGAATTTTTGCGATTTGGTATTATCTTTTCAAACGAAAATTACAAGATGAGTATTACACCAATATGGCCAATATGTACATCATAGCCAATACGTTTTGGGTGTTGGTCATTCGGGCCAATTACTCCAATCGATTTGCTTACTTATCGTGGTTCATGCTCGGATTGGTGATAATTTACCCTTTGTTGAAACGATTTATGTTCGACAATCAAAACAAAGTAATTGGAAATATTATGCTTATTTATTTCCTTTTTACGTACTTAGTCAATATTTATTTATCTTAAAAGATGAATTATGGGAAATCCAAAAATTAGCGTAATCGTTCCAATTTACAATACACAAAAGTTTCTAAAAAAATGTGTTGATTCGATTTTGAATCAAACGTACAAGGATTTTGAATTGCTACTAATGGTAGACGGATCGCCCGATAATTGCCTATCAATTTGCAACGAATACGCCAAAAAAGATGCTAGAGTTATTGTTGTCAATAAAGAAAACGAAGGTCTTGAAAAAACACGTCGCGTCGGTTTGGGTTATGCCAAAGGCGACTACATAACACACATCGATTCTGATGATTGGGTGGATATTACAGCTCTTGAAAAAATGATTACCGCTGCCGAAAGTTCGCATGCAGATGTGGTGATTGCCAAATTTACCCGCGTGATGGATCGGTTCGGACTACTCAAAAAACCGTCACCCTACAATTTGCCTCATAATTTTCTGTTGGACAATGCTTCTTTTATGAAAGACTACTTCATTGGTTTTTTTGGAATCAACAAATTTTCCATTTCAATGTGGGCCAAGTTGTACAAAAAGTCGTTCATCGACCAACAGCATATTGCTATTGGAGGCTTCGACATGGGTGAAGATTTGTATTACAACATTCAAGTATTCCCAAAAGCAACAAAAATTCACTTTATTGACGCACCTATATATTTCTATCGTTTTGGTGGAATGACAACCAAATTGAATGAGAAAATCATCGAAGCTGCCATTGGCATGTACAATTTGAAGAAAAAATCCATTGTCGAATACAACAAGCCTGAATACACCAAATGGATTGTTATCGAAATGGTTAATTACCTCAAGTCGTATGTCAAAATGTTGGTGGAATACAAAGGCAGTGAACCGCAGTTTATTTCAAACACGATCGAAAAGTTGCTCAACCGCCCAGAAATCAATGAAGTTGTCACCACGGCCAAAGACTACGATCATTACCAAAGTGATGCCTTTGTGAAAGCCTTGGTTGCCAAAGATATTCCAACTTTAGTAGCCATTCAAACGGCTATTTACAATAAAGAAAAATTCAAGAAAAGCCTCATTCGAACCGTTTCCAATTGGTTAAAGTAATGCCACAACAAAAATCCATAACCGTTTTTACACCTACCTACAATCGGGCCTACTGCTTGGGGCAATTGTATGAAAGTTTGTTGCGTCAAACGAGTTCCGATTTTGTTTGGATGATTATCGACGACGGCTCTTCCGACAATACCAAAGAATTGGTGCAGTCTTGGATGAATGAACACCAAATAGAAATCAACTACATTTATCAAGAAAATCAAGGCATGCACGGTGCGCATAATACAGCGTATCAAAATATTACCACTTGGCTCAACGTTTGTATTGACTCCGACGATTTTATGCCCGATAATGCCATTGAATGTATTTTATCGCACAAGAAAGCACTGTTAGACAGTCAATTGGCGGGTTTAATAGCCTTGGACGCAGACAGAAAAGGTGCCGTTTTAGGTTCGACTATTCCAACCGAAATCAAAACTGCTCGACTCAACGACCTGTACTATAAGCACGGCATGACGGGCGATAAAAAAGTGGTCATCAAAACCGAGGTCGTCAAACAATTTCCTTTGTACCCCATTTACCCGGGTGAACGCTTGGTGCCACTCGGAACCTTGTATTTGCTTATCGATCAGCAATACCAATGGCTCTGTACCAATGATGTACTTTGCATTGTTGAGTATTTGCCCGATGGTTCTTCCAATACCATTTTGAAACAATACAAAGTAAGTCCAAAAGGTTTTGGCTATTCGCGCATCTTGAAAATGAAATACGCACCCACTTTTTCCGAAAAATTCAAAAGCGCCATTCATTTGGTTTCTTCTGCTGTTTTTGCCAAAGAGATGAAAATGTTGTGGCAATCGCCGAATATCCTTCTAACAATATTGGCTATTCCTTTGGGCTTGGCTCTTAATGTTTATATTCGTTACAAAACAGTCTCGTAAATGAAAGTCTTGCAAATCATCAATAGTTTGGCTACAGGCGGTGCCGAAAAGTTGTTGCTCGAAAGCATTCCTATTTATGTTGAGCAAGGAATAGAAGTTCATTTATTACTACTCGACGGTTCGTCACAACCTTTTTTAGAAGAACTCAAAGCGAAAAATTGTTGCGCTATTCATTCACTCGGCACAGGTTCGGTTTACAATCCACTGCATATTTTTAAAATAAGTACTTTTTTAAACCAATACGATGTGGTTCATGTACATATTTTTCCGAGTTTATATTGGGCTGCTTTTGCCAAAATGCTATCATTTTCGAAAGTTAAAATGGTGTACACCGAGCACAGTACATCCAACAAAAGGCGCGGTAGTTTCCTTTTCAAGTTAATTGATAAAATAGTCTACAGGCAATACAATAAAATTATTGCTATTACGCCTCAAGTCTTGCAAAATCTCGAAAGTCATCTTCGTTTTAAAGACAAAAATCGCTTTGAGGTGATTGGCAATGGTCTCAATTTGAACAAAATCAAAGAAGCACAACCGTATCCTAAATCTGACTTTTTTGAGGATACAGAGGCCAAAATCATGATGCAAGTGGCTCGTTTTTTTGAACCCAAAGACCACAAAACACTCATTCGAGCTTTGACACATTTGCCTGAAAATGTAAAACTACTTTTGGTCGGCGATG
>CAZAJH010000094.1:0-7256 GCA_964485385.1 uncultured Flavobacterium sp. | reverse complement strand
CTTCAAAGCGCTTGGTGTACAAACGATCTGTTTTGGCAAATAATTTCCAATCAATGTGTTTGGTGCTTTCTCCTTTGTTGTACACTTTGTGTTCGGCAAATTCTGCAGAAAATCCATGAAACGGCGATTTGTGCATGCCCGAAATAAAGCCTTCTACCACTTGATTGGCTAATAATTCTAAATGCTTAAAACCGGAAATGAGTTCTTTTTGTTGTTCAATCATCATCTTCCAAAGATAATTTGAAAATTTTAAAAGCGATTGATTTACATGATAATTTTAACAAAAAAGGCTCAATCTTACGACTGAACCTTTCACTAAATACATTCCAACTTATTTAGCTATTTCATTTGAAAATCGGGATGACCGCACTGCCACAAAACAAATCCAAATTGATGAGCAAAATCTTGGTAGGTTACATTCTTATCTTCGGTAAAATGGCCGTTATCATAATTTACTTTTAACAAAGCTGGTTTTGTAGTGGTTGGATTTAGTTGTAGCATGGCAGCAAATTTTGCAGGTTGCCACGGAATCACTCTTGGGTCATTCCATCCTGCCACACATAAAACGGCCGGGTAGTTCTGACCTTTTTTGATGTGAGCTACCCCGTCCATTTCATACAGTGCTTTACATTCTATTGGATTGTTTGTTGAACCAAATTCTTTGGTGTTATTTGCTCCATTCGGTGTGAATTCCATTCGCAAAGCATTAGAAATCCCTACATTGCACACTGCTGCTGTAAATAAATCGGGTCGTTCTGTAATGGCTCTTGTAATCAATATTCCACCAGCAGAAGTACCCATTCCACCCAACTTAGCAGGAGAAGTGTAGCCATTTTGTACGAGCCATTCACCACAACTAATAAAATCTTTCCACGTATTGGACTTGGTCATTTTATAACCTCCCATGTACCATTCATACCCTTTTTCGCCTCCACCTCTCACGTGAGGAATAGCAATAATTACGCCTTTAGTTGCTAAAGTGTTATACATAAAATCAAACGAAGGTTTTGAACTCATTCCATAAGCACCATAAGCTTCCATAACACACACATTCTGTCCGTCTTTTTTGATGTCTTTTTTGTAAATAAGCGATAAAGGTATCATTACACCATCGTGTCCTTTTACCTCTACTTCTTCCACTACCAATTCATCAAAAGCTTTAGGATAATTAGATGGTTTACTAAATAAACTTTGCTTAAAAGTGTTTTTATCCAAATCCAAATCATAGGCTGTTGGTGCTTTATTCCAACTTGTAATTTTAACCATTACTTCATTCTTTTTTCTATCTACCACACTTAAAGTATAAGTACCCGATAATGGTGTTTCAATTTTCTCTACTTTTTTGGTTTTGAGTCCGTATTTGTACAACGAACAATTGATGCCATCACTATAAACAATAACCAGATAATCTTTACATTTTACAAATTCTTGCAAAATTTCTTTTCTTTCAGCAATAATTACTTCTGCATTATCCCAATCAGGGTTTTCTAACGAAGTCGAAATCAATTTTAAGTTTGGAGCTCCTTTGGTAGAAATAGCAAATACTTTACCTTGATCAAATTCCATACTACTAATAAGACCATCTTTTACCTCTGAAAGTACTTTCCAATTTAATTGTTTTTTGTTTTTATCTCTCAAAGCATAAAACGTTCTTAATTCACTTTGTACAGAAAAAAGTCCTCCAAAAACATAATTGGACCTGTCTTCATTTATAAATGCAACAGGAAAATCAGAAGCATCAATGGGTAGTTCTGGATTTTTGGCCTTAGAGAAAAAGTCTTCGCTCGGCTGAGTCAAATCTACCGATTGAAACATGGTTTTGAGATTCATAAATAACTCAGGACTTGTCCTATCAGAAGTTGCCAACTTTATCCATAAAAACCCAGAATTATCGGGCAACCACTCACTGATACCATTATAGTTTGGCTCGAACTTTTGTGGCAATACGGATTTCTTTTGAACATCCATGAGAATTAAAGTACCAATCTCAGCGCCCATTTCAGCATAACTAACGCCTAGGTATTTTCCATCAAAACTAGGTTTGATTGCAGTTACAGAAAGGGTTTTCCCAGCGATGAAAGTTGTAGGGTCAAACAACAACTCTTCGCTACCGTCTTTCCCTTTTCGCATATAAATTTTTCCAACAGATTCATTGGGTAGTGTTTTTTTATAGAAATAAATGCCTCCTCTGAAATAAATATCTTTATACTTTTCTTGTTGAATCAAACTCAAATCATCCCATTCTTGAGCTAATTCCTGAACGCCATTCACTTTACTAAAAACTTGGTTGGTATATTCTGCCTGGTTTTTGAACCATTGCTCTACTTCAGGATTTTTTATATCCTCTAACCAGCGCAACGGGTCTGGATAAGTTATTCCGTGAAAAACATCTTTATCGTCGCCCGTTTTGGTGGACGGATAAGAAATAGGCTGCGAGTGGGCATCCAAAAGACAAAAAAGAAGGATTACACCAAAAAGTTGTTTCATAAGGATTATTTTTTTTCAAAATTGACTCAAAAAAAGTGTCCAAAAAACAACAAATCGACCAACAACGATTTAAATATACCAATGCCATTTATTGGAAATATTTTTTACATTTGACTAAAGACTTAAAACCATGCAACAATACAATTGTGTAATTATTGATGACGATGAAATTGATAGGTTGACTGTAGTTTCTTTTGCCAAAAAGTTTTCCAACCTCAACATTATAGGCGTTTTTGAATCGACGATTGAGGCAAGTAGAATACTTGATAATTCTCCTATAGACGTTTTGTTTCTCGATATTGATATGCCTGAAGAGAACGGCTTAGATTTCCGAAAGAAAATGGCCGATGTTCCTGTTTGTATATTCATTACAGCCCATCCCGAACATGCAGTAGAAAGTTTTGAGTTGGAGACGCTTGACTTTATTGTAAAACCCGTAAAAATGGAACGGTTTTCACAAACAATCAAACGCATTGAAGAGTTTATGTCGATTAAACACAAAGCGCAATTGTTTGAATCCAGTATTGGAGGTGATGTGATATATATAAAGGAAGGACATCAGCAAACCAAAGTAAAACTCCATGAGATATTGTATCTCGAAGCGCTAAAAGACTACACCTTGGTGGTTACCACACAAAAAAGACATTGTGTACTATCAAGTATTGGAACGTTATTGAAAGAGGAGCATTTTCAGTCTTTTGTACGAATTCACCGAAGTTTTGCCGTTCAGAAACAATTTGTCAAAAAAATAAATCCTTATGAAGTCGAGCTTAATAACAATGTGCTGATTCCAATTGGACGGAGTTACAAAGACAATTTAAATGTACTACTTTAGTTTTTAATTTTACACCAAGCCTAGGATAATTTTTCACTATAAAACCCATCAAATTGGGCAAAATCAGCCTTGTTTTAACAGTAGGTTTTCTAGCTTATAAATGCGTTCTTCCAGTAAATTCAGTTGGTTTTGTAGTTCAGAATTGATTTTCTCTTTGTACTCTTTTTCTTTTTTCAAATTGTCTACTTTAGCATTCAATTCTTTAATAGCATTGATGGAAGCCACTAAAATAGCATGCATATTAAAACTTAAAAAACCGTCTTCATCTTCTTGTACAGCCTCTGGAAAAAGCGGCTTTATTTCTTGGGCAATAAAACCCGAAAATTCAGTTGCTAAAACTTCGGAGGCAAATATACGATTACCATTGTTTTTATAGTGATAGCGAATCGGTTGCAGCTGTATTATTTCATTCAAACCTTTATTGTATGAACCGTCGACGGTTTTTAAACGACTATCCGAAACCACCGTCCAAGTAGTAGAACCAGGTTTTCTACCTTCGTTTAGTGACAATTCAAATTGTCCGCCAGGCGTTGCGGTTCCAATACCAACGTCGCCAGCAGAAGTAATTCTCATTCGTTCTGACATGGTAACTCCATTATTGGTTTTTAAAGTTAAATATCCCGGAGTAGCTCCGGTTGTAGCATTAGCTTTTCGTCCTTCGATAGAGGCAAAATTTCTTGAAATTGTTGCAGCATCATCAATCATTCCGCCCAAGGTAATCGAACCTCCAATATCGATGTTTTGCGGATTGTTGGTTCGCACTAATAAATTACCATCCGTTGCAGCACCCGGAATCGCATTTTCATCGGTAACATCCAAACGAGTTTGTGGTGAAGTGGTTCCAATACCTACATTGGTGCTTGCAGTGGCACTGTTTACACCATTGATACTTCCTAAAACCATTGAGTTACTTGTGGCTACTTGTGCGTATGCTCCAATTGCTGTTGCGTTGGTTAAGTTTGCAGAAGCTACGTCGGCATTATTACCCAGAGCAGAATTTAGTGTTCCAGTTGTATTTAGAGTTAGTGTAGAATCACCAATACCTACATTTGATGAACCGGTTGTATTGCTACTCAATGCCCAATTACCAATAGCAATATTATTACTTCCTGTAGTGTTTAGAATTAATGTTACACTTCCAAATGCTGAATTTCCACTACCCGAAGTATTAGCTGATAAACTGGAAGAACCAAAAGCTGAATTACCTATTCCTGTTGTGTTTGAGTCCAATGAACTACTTCCAAAGGCCGAATTAAAACTACCCGTTGTAGTAGCTGACAATGAATTCGACCCAAAAGCAGAGTTATCTGTTCCTGTACTATTTGAATTCAATGCCGAAGCACCAAAAGCACTGTTTAATGTTCCTGTTGTATTGGCTCGCAGTGATCTAAAACCAAAAGCCGAATTACCATTAGCCGTATTATTTTGCAACGAACTTTCTCCAAAAGCCGCATTTTGATTTCCAGTAACATTCAAATACAAAGATTGATAGCCAAAAGCGGCATTAGAGCTTCCTGTAGTATTAGATTGCATGGCTTCACCTCCAAAAGTAGCATTGAAATTTCCTGTAGTATTTTGAAATAAGGAGGCAAATCCAACGGCTGTATTAAATGTTCCAGTTGTATTTGCATTGAGTGTAAGAACACCAAAAGCGGCATTTGAGCTAGCCGTATTATTTTCTAAAGCACCGTTACCAAAAGCCACATTATTATTTCCAGTAGTATTCAATGATAAAGCAAACCTACCAAAGGCAGAATTGGCAAAACCAGTAGTATTAAAGAGAAGTGCACCTCTTCCTACAGCCGAATTTCCATATCCCGAGGTATTATTAGCCAAAGCAATTGCACCAATAGCCGTATTATCGCTGCCTGTAGTATTGTCTTGAAGCGTGCCAACTCCAAAAGCGGCATTTAAACTTCCTGTTGTATTTGAGAACAACGAAATTTGACCAAAAGCCGAGTTTTGATTCCCAGTTGTGTTGCCCGACAAGGCATTTGTTCCAAAAGCTGAATTAAAACTTCCTGTGGTATTAGAATTCAAAGCAGCACTTCCCAATGCAGAATTGCTTCCGCCTGTGGTATTATCTTGCAATGCTAAATACCCAACTGAAGTGTTTTGAGTCCCTGTTGTATTGTTTTGTAGTGCCGAATACCCAAAGGCAGACAATCCACTGACGGTAGTTGTTGACCCCAAAGCACTAATCCCAAATGCTGCATTTTCTACACCTGTTGTATTTGCTGATAAAGCGCCGTTACCATAAGCTGCATTTCGACTTCCTGTTGTATTGCTTGTTAATGCTACATTTCCAAAAGCACTATTTAAAAGACCTGTAGTATTAGCCAGCAGCGAATTATATCCCATTGCTGTGTTATTATGACCTACTGTGTTTGAGGCTAGTGCATTTTGACCAATTGCACAATTAAAAAATCCTGTTGAATTAGAAAGCAAAGTCCCATAACCAACTGCGGTATTGCTATTCCCAGTCGTATTGGAAAACATCGAATTTCTCCCTAATGCGACATTTCGTTGTCCAGTCGTATTTATGGCTAGTGCATTAGAACCAAATGCTGTATTTTCAATTCCAGTAGCTAATTCGTTCAAAGCATTGGTTCCAAATGAGGTTGATGTAAATGCTAACAATCCGGCTCTAGCATTTCCTCTTCTGAAAACAACATCCGCATTATTGATTGTTCCTATAAAATGTGTAGCCGCATTGATGCCTGAATTACCGGTAATCGACCAACCCGAAGTATGATTATTCCCAACGGCAATCCAATCGGAACTCACATTGTCCCAATAGTAAAAACCGATAGACTTTGGGTTTCCCGAAAACGTGGTTGCTGTAGTCAAATACACCATCATTCCTTGTTGTGCAAGGGTTGGATTAGAGGCTGGAAAAACATCTATTTTTGGAATAAGTAATCCGTCATTGACACTGGGCGTGGCCTGATTACTTGAACGAATATCCAATTGGGCATCGGGCAAGGTGGTGTTGATTCCGACTTGCGCCCAAATTGGTATGGAGAACAGTAATGCTACTGTATATACTAATTTTTTCATTACTTTTTGGTTTGTTGATTGATTAAAATCACCTCCAAAGTTCTTTGTTTGGCGAGTCCAAAAATCGAAATTTATACCAACGACAGGTTTATTATACCAACGACAGCATCCTAACAAAAAATTCCTATATTTGATTGATAAAGCACACTTTAAATGGAACAATGGAATTGTATAATCGTTGATGATGAAGACGTAGACCGACTTATGGTGGTGTCTTTTGCCAAACGGTTTCCAAAATTGAATATCCTTGGCGCTTACACATCATCTGTAGAGGCGTTGTCCATTTTAAACCAACAAAAAATAGATGTTCTTTTTCTAGATATTGATATGCCTGGATTAAATGGTATTGATTTCAGAAAAAAAGCGAGTGAAGTTCCTGTTTGCATTTTTATTACGGGTCACGCTGAATATGCTGTTGAAAGTTTTGAGTTGGAGACCTTAGATTTTATTGTAAAACCCCTGCGATTTGATCGATTTGAAAAAGCCATGCATCGCGTGGAATTGTTTTTAGAAATCAAACAAAAGGCACAACTATTTGAGTTGAGTTTTGGCGAGGATACAATTGAAGTGAAAGAGGGAACTCAAAAAACCAAACTAAAACTTTCTGATATTTTGTATTTGGAAGCCTTAAAGGATTACACGCTTTTGGTTACGCCATTCAAAAAACACTGTGTTTGGTCTAATATTGGTTCGCTCCTCAAACAAGCTCCTTTTCAATCGTTTGTTCGCATTCACAAAAGTTTCGCTGTTCAGAAACCATTTGTCAAAAAAATAGCTTCGCAAGAAATTGTTGTCACCAATGACGTTTCGCTTCCTGTGGGCCGAAATTACAAGGAAAATGTAAAACTCTTTTTATGAGAAAAATATTGATATT
>CAZAJH010000093.1:0-7360 GCA_964485385.1 uncultured Flavobacterium sp. | reverse complement strand
GTTTCTGGCGGATTAACATCTAATTTGGGCGGAGGCGTTGTGCCACTACCCAATTATACTGGAGACAATACCGGTGGTCCGACTTACAACCGTCCATTAGCAATGGATCAAGGTGGTACTTGTGCTAATTCAAGTGTTGGTACCGCTGTACAATATGTAACCCATACTTTTGTAGCGCCTGCCTCAGGAAATTACGTTTTTAGTACTTGTAATGGTGCTACTTTTGATACTTTTTTAGCGTTGTACCAATCGCCATTCAACCCAACAGGATTGTGTGCTGGGAATACTCTCATTGAATCAAGCGACGATGCTTGTGGGGCTCAATCTACTATAACAGCCACATTAGTAGGAGGAACAACATACGTTTTGGTGGTTTCAGGATATGCGAATACAGACGTGGGAACGTATACGGTAACCTCAACTTCACCTGGCCCAGCAGCCAGTGTAGAATGGTATACAACGTCTACTGGAGGAACTCCTATTGGTACTGGCTCACCCTTTAATCCAGTTGGAGTTTTAGGAAGTGGTTTGACAAATACCAATACTGTTGGAACAACTACTTTTTATGCGCAATTTCCAGGTGAAACTTGCAGAACTGCAGCAGATTTTACTGTGACTGCACCACCAACTCCAACATTTACTCAAGTTGCCCCCATTTGTGCGGGAGGTACATTGACCGCCTTACCAACCACATCTAACAATGGAATAACTGGAACTTGGTCTCCTGCACTAAACCCAACTGCTACAACAACATACACTTTTACACCCGATGCTAATCAGTGCGGTACAACTACTACCATGACTATTGTAGTAAATCCACTTCCAACGGTAGCTTTCACAGCCAACCCGTTCCCAATTTGTGCTGGAACAAGTTCGGTTCTCACGGCCAACGTAACTAATGCAACTCCTACCATCAGTACTAGTTCACAAACGTTTAATATGAACGCTGCTGCTTTTGGTACTCCTGTTACTGCTCCAACAACTGGAGTATTAATTAATACCGCTTCATTAGGATGCGCTCCTTTCGCATCCGGTTCATTAGCGGGAAAAATTGCTCTAATTCAACGAGGGACTTGTGCCTTTACTGTAAAAGCTCAAAATGCGCAAAATGCAGGTGCTATTGGTGTAATCATATACAATAATGTCGCTGGTGGATTAATTCCAGCGGGAGCAGCATCAGGAATAACAATTCCGGTGTACGGTATGTCTTTAGCAGACGGTCAGGCTCTAATTGCTGCAATGACTGCCAATGAAGTAAATGTAACTCTTAACCCTGCGCCACCATTAACTTATTTATGGGGCAATGGAGATACCACTCAAACGACCAATACTGGTGTTTTAAATAACAATACTGATTTTTCTGTAACAGTTACCAATACGTTAACGGGTTGCTCTAATACCGTTACTATTAACGTACCAGTAACTCCAAATACAATCCCAACATTTACTCAAGTTGCGGCTATTTGTTCGGGCGAAACTTTAGCGCCACTTCCAACTACTTCAGACAACGGAATAGTAGGTACTTGGTCGCCAGCATTGGATAATACAACCACAACAACTTACACCTTTACGCCAACTCCAGTAGCGGGTCAATGTTTAGGTACCGCAACTATGACCATTACCGTTAATCCTTTGACTACTGACGGAAGCGTAACTACTACAGCTTGTAGTAGCTACACATGGCCAGCTAATGGTGTTACCTACACCACAAGTCAATCTGGAATTACTGTAGTGACTGGTTGTAACACTGCTACTTTGAATTTGACGATAACTGGTAATCCTATCGATTACGCTAATTTGCAATTCCCTTCAACACAAGCACTTTGTCAGGGAGAATCGTTTACAGCTTATGGCCGTGTTTATGAAGCAGGAGTTACAGATGCTAGCCAGACGCTTCAAGGACCTGGAATTGATGTTGAATTTGGTTACAATACCGACAATACAGATCCTGCTACTTGGACAAACTGGTCTGCCGCAAGTTACAATCCATCATCGATATGTTATCCATGTAATGATGATGAATACGAGTTTACAACAGGATCTAGTTTGACTGCTGGTACATATTACTTCACATTCAGATACAAAAGATCGGATTGTACAACTTGGCAGTATGGTGGTTATCCAAATGGTTTCTGGAATGGAACCAATCAAACGAGTGGTGTTCTAACCATTACGGATGCTCCAACTCCAACTGGAGATGCAGTACAAACTGTTTCAGTTGTTGATGCTAATGATGCAACTTTAGCAAACTTAGTTGTTACGCCTTCAACAGTAACTTGGTATCCAACTTTGGCAGATGCTCAGGCAGGAACCAATGCATTACCAATCACTACAGTATTGACAAGTGGTTCTACTTACTATGCTGTAAATACGGTTGGGGCTTGTTCAAGTGATCCATTTGGAGTAACGGTAACGGTTACTTTAGGGAATGATCAATTTGATAACGCGACTTTTATAGTAGCGCCAAACCCTACGTCTTCGGTGTTAAACATTTCTTATTCGAAAGTGATTTCGGAGGTGAGTGTAACAAATATTTTGGGACAAACTGTACTTTCTAAAGAAACCAATGCAACAGAAGTTCAATTGGATTTATCACAACTAGCTGAAGCGACTTATTTCTTAAAAGTAACTTCAGAAGGTTTACAAAAAGTTGTAAAAGTGATTAAGAAAAATTAATCTTTTAATTAACAATACAAAAAGGCTGTTCGAAAGAACGGCCTTTTTATTTTATAAAGTATCAAATAATGATTTAACATTAATTTGATTAATGGGTTTAGAAAGTGTAATTTGTAGGGGTTGATTGGGTAGTAAGTCAAAAAAATTATCACTGAAAAAAACTTCTTCGTCGGAAGACAAAAAAACATCTTTCGCTAAAACATCTGTGGTAATTTCTACCGTTAAATCATTTACTCTTTTTATTTGAAGCGTTGGTTTTAACAACTTTAACTCTTTTGGTTTTTCAAAAAAATAGGTGGATTCCCAGTGCTTATGGTTGGTCACAAATTTCATTTTTAAACAAACAGTGTCTAATTTCATTCCCATTAAATCTCCTGTTGATAATACCAATGGAGTTGAATTTGAATTGGCTTCGGATTTGAAGCTTACTTTTTTATTCCACAAAACAGCTCCTTTGAAATTCAGTAGTTCAACTTCAATCACTCCATCGTGAGCTACAATATCATCATTGATAAGCTGTATCTTATAGGTTTCACTTCCTTTGTGAACACTAAGCAATATGTTTTCAAAACTCCGTTTGACTTGATAATGAAGTGCTTTCCATCGACCAAAATAATCCACCGAACTCCACGAAGTAACAGGCCAACAATCATTCAATTGCCAATATAAAGTCCCCATACAATAAGGTTTGGCGCGTCGGTGAGCTTCAATAGCTGTTTTCATTCCGTTGGCTTGTAACAATTGCGAAACATACAAATAATCATCAAAACGAGTGGGAATAACATAATCGCGAGCCATGTATTCGTTTATGGTTTCGTAACCTGTTGGATGTTTTTGATGGTTTTTAATCGGTTCCGATTGCAAATCCAAATTGGAGGTAAAATCACGGAACGTCTTTTTATCAGGCATTCCTTGAAAACCGTATTCACTCATAAAACGTCCAATCTTCGTTTCATAGACTTCAAATGGCTCTTTTCCCCACCAAACTCCCCAGTAGTGTGAATCACCTTGTACCAAACTCTCTTTTCGTCCCCAACCAATCGATGGTGAAGATGGCCAGTAACGATTTTCCTTTTTGGGTAACAAACTATCTATTATTTTGGGAATAAGATGGTGAAACAACTTTGTATAATTGTTCCAAACTTCTGTAGAATCGGCTTTTGAATAGTTGTATTGCTTTTGCCATCCCCAATTATGCCAACCTTCATCACTTTCGTTATTACCACACCAAAGTGCTATGGATGGGTGATTTTGTAATCGAGTAACATTATCAATTACTTCCTCTTTTACGTTATTTAAATAGGCTTCATCTCCCGGATACATGGCACAGGCAAACATAAAATCTTGCCAAACCAGTATCCCTTTTTCGTCGCATTCTTTATAAAAATCGTCATCGGCATACACACCACCGCCCCAAACACGCAACATATTCATATTGGCATCCACCGCATTTTGTACCGTACTTTTATAGGTAGACGATGGTACTCGTGGCAAAAAACTATCAGAAGGAATATAATTAGCCCCTTTCATAAAAACGGGAACACCATTCAACTTAAAGTAAAAACTAGTTCCTCTTTTGTCTTTTTCTTGGATTAATTCAATCGTACGTAAACCAACTTTTATTTCTTTCTCATCGAGCAATTTGTTGTTTTTTTCTAACGAAAACCGAAACTGATATTGATGTGGAACACCCAAACCATTACACCACCATAAAATAGGATTCTTGATTTCGATAGGAACAGTGACCAGATTATTCCCTTTTTTTAGTTGAAAACGGAAAGGCATTTTGTCCATTTTCACAATATAAGCTCCTGCTTTTTGTGCATTTATAGAAAATTTAAAATGCAGCTTGGCCAAGCTTTTATCGAGTTCTTGTTGCTCAAAACGTATAGTAGTAATTTGAGCTTCGTCCCAAAACAACAATTTAACCGGCTTCCAAATTCCAACAGTAACCAACCTTGGACCCCAATCCCAACCGAACTGATATTGCGCTTTTCGCACAAAAACTTTCTCATCACCGGGCAAGACATAGGGTAATTTTTGTGCTTCTAATTTGGCTTGATTAACAGCAGACAGAAAAACAATTCGCAGTTGATTCTTTCCTGTTTTGAGTAACTTTTCAACGTCTACTTTCCAAGCTCGAAACATATTGTTGGCTTCGAGTATTTTTTGACCATTCAAAAAAACCATTGCAAAAGTATCTAACCCTTCCAATTGCAAGATACTATTGGAATGATTCATTTCTTTTTGGGATACGACAAATGTTGTTTGGTATTCCCAATTCTCGCTTTCAATCCATTGTACTTTTTTTTCATTGGCTTCTAGAAAAGGATCCGGAATGAGCCCGTGTGCCAATAAATCGGTGTGTATGGTTCCCGGTACTTGGGCTGAATGCCATTGGTTTTGGTCTAACTTACTGAATTGCCAATCTTCGTTAGATAATTGGCGAATAGTGGATTGACCAGCCATATCCAACGTTGAAAAAATGACCAAAAAAAATAGCCTCCATTGAATTGGTTGCCTCAGAAAGTACCTCATCGTAATTTTGCTTTTAAATCTTGTATTTCAAACGGGTTTGGGACTTCACCATTTGAAGTGATGGCCGACGAATGATAAAAAACAGCCTGAGTATGTTGCTGAATCTCTTCGATATTAGTAGAACGCAATCCGCCACCGGGCATAATAACAATTCGATTTTTGCAATGTTGAACCAATTCGGCTAATCGTTGTTTTCCGAGTTGAACATTGGGTTGCTGCCCCGATGTGAGTACGGTTTTAAAACCACAATGAATGATTTCTTCTAGCGAATGAAAGGCATCCGTTACCTCATCGAAAGCACGATGAAACGTACACGGCAAAGGTGTTGCTAAACGAACTAGTTCGGCATTTCTTTCTACATCAACAGAATGATTTTCATCTAACACTCCGAATACAAAACCATTGACTTTCATTTTTTTAAAAGTCAAAATATCGGATTTCATCTGTTCAAACTCTTGCGCTGTGTAAACAAAATTACCTCCGCGAGGTCGAATCATCACAAATAAATCAATTTTTAAGGAAGCTCTTGCCAGTTCGGTTGTGGTGTAATCGGGTGTGATCCCTCCAACTAAAATCCCATCACACAACTCCACTCGATCAGCTCCATTTTTCTGAGCTATTAATGCTGCTGATAGATTGAAACAAGCGATTTCAAGTTGTGCTTTTTGAACCATAGTACTACTTTAAAAAATAATCAGAATCGATAAGAGTACTTCCTTTATGATTGTTAACGGCATAATTAAAACCACCTTGAACACAATACGCACCGTATTGTCCTTTTTTGTTTAAAGCGATAAAACCGACTTGAATATCTTTGAGGTTTTTGCCTCTGTTTTGGGTTAATTTTACGATACGCAACACCGCTTCTTCACATGCTTTTTGAGGTGATTTACCCTGGCGCATCAGTTCTACAACCAAATGACAACCTGCTATTCGAATTACTTCTTCACCATGACCGGTTGCCGTTGCAGCACCAATTTCATTATCTACATACAATCCTGCTCCAATAATGGGTGAATCACCCACTCGACCGTGCATTTTATAAGCCATTCCACTGGTTGTACATGCTCCCGACAAATTACCGTAAACATCCAAAGCTATCATCCCAATTGTATCGTGATTTTCGATATTTACTTTGGGAACGTATTCGCTTTTTTGGAGCCATTCTTTCCATTCTTTTTCTGAAGCTTCGACAAGTAAGTTCTCTTTGACAAATCCTTGTGAAAGAGCAAATTGTAGTGCGCCATCACCCACCAACATAACGTGCGGAGTTTTTTCCATAACGGCTCGCGCTACTGAAATAGGATGCTTAATATGTTCTAAACAAGCTACTGCACCGATATTCGAAAACTCGTCCATGATACAAGCATCCAAAGTTACTCTTCCATCCCGGTCGGGTCTACCTCCGTAACCCACACTTCGCTCGTTGGGATCACCTTCAGGTATTTTAACACCCGCTTCAACTGCATCCAGAGCACGTCCGTTATTTTTGAGAATCTCCCAAGCTGCACCATTGGCTTGAACGCCAAAATTCCAAGTAGATAGCACTATGGGTTTGGTAGTATTGGAATCGTCTTTGATTGGTTGATTGACTTTTCCTGCTTCACTGTTAATTACTTCCTCTGAAGCATGAAACTTATTCAGTGCCAATGCAATGGAACCTACTGTGGCTGTTTTGATAAAATTTCTGCGATTGGCCATACTTACTTTTTTATTCTATCCCAATTTCGTCAACAAAAAGCCAAGCATTTGAACCAGAACCGGGCATTCCATCAGGAATTTTTCCGGCGTTTTTGGCTACGACTTTTACAAATTGTGCATCTGTTGATTTGAAATTAACTTTAATTATTCCTTTGGCATTTTTAATGTCTTGCAATGCCATTTTTTGTACGCTTTTGAATTTTTTCCCATCCTTAGAAACAAAAAATTCCATTTCACTTGGGTAATAGATCCAGCTGCCTTCATTGGAAAGCACTCCAATTGCAATTTGACGAATAGTTTCATTTTTACCTAAATCGATAATAGCTTCCATATCTTTTCCCCAAAATCCGAGCCAGTCACGTCCAAATTTAGTCGGATTTCCTTTCATCCCGTTGACCAAAGCAAAAGGCCCACCTAAACTATAATTTTCATGGGGTTGATGCAG
>CAZAJH010000092.1:0-7455 GCA_964485385.1 uncultured Flavobacterium sp. | reverse complement strand
AGAACTTTAATTTTTACAGCCATCAGATGGGATTGTTGGGCTACAAATTTGTCTATTTTCAATCGATTTTTTTTTAATTGAGGTGCCCAATAATCAATAAATCAGGTTGGTTACTTGTACTATTGAGCAACACAAAATACGATTTAACAAAATTTTTCGTTTATCTTTTGTAACTTTGTACCATGTATTTCAAAAAGCACATTGCATTACTTTTGACTTTCTTCCTGTTGGTTTCCAATTCAGGAGTGGCCTTGAATGTGCATTATTGTGGCGAAAAAATTGCAGCTATTACGACAGCTTTTTCAAAAAATGAAGTTTGTCAAATGGAGGTCGAGCAAGAACAATCGTGTTGTGCGAAAGCCGAAACCAGTCACAAAAAATGTTGCTCTGACAAAGAGGTTAACCTCGACGATGATACCGAAAAAATCGTCATTAAATCGTTTTCATTTGATACTGATGCACCTTATGTAGCCAATGAATGGAGGTCGTTTTCTTTTCGTACGGTTCTTTCTGAAATTCGTTCACAAAATACAACCTATTATTGTGATGCCCACGCACCACCGCTTTATAAACTGTACTCTCAATACATTTTTTACGCTTAATTTAATATTCACAAAGAAAAAATTACTTTACGAATATTAAATTTATTAACATGAAAAAAATAACAACGTATGCCTTGTTATTCATTTCAGCTATCGTTTTTTCACAAGAAAAATTAGACGAAGTAGTGGTTGAAAAAAAGAAAAAAGGAATACAAAAATCACTAAGCAAAGTAACCAATACTACAGTAGTTACTAGCCAAGAACTGCTCAAAGCAGCCTGCTGTAATTTGGCTGAGAGTTTTGAGACCAATCCGTCTATCGATGTCAATTTTTCAGATGCACTCACCGGAACCAAACAAATCAGAATGTTGGGTTTGACCAGTCCGTATTTGATGATTACCGAAGAAAATATTCCCTCTGTCCGCGGCGCTTCTCAAGCGTATGGATTGTCATTTACACCCGGAACTTGGATAGAAAGCATTCAAATTACCAAAGGAGCGGGAAGTGTAGTCAATGGCTATGAAAGTATTTCGGGGCAAATCAACACAGAATTGATCAAACCGTGCAAAGACATTCCTTTCTTTCTCAATGTATACGGTTCTACAGACAGTCGGTATGAGTTAAACACTCATTTTAACAAAAAAATCAATGATAAATGGGCTACGAGCTTATTTGTTCATGGAAATGCACGTGTTCAAAAAAACGACATGAACGATGATATGTTTCTTGACAATCCACTCGGTAGGCAGCTAAATGTGGTCAACCGGTGGCAATATTCAAATCCTGAAACAGGTTGGGTAACGTTTATCAATGGTCGTTTTATGAAAGATGAAAAGCAAACAGGAGAGTACGATTTTGATCCTAAAAGAGACAAACTGACTACCAATTATTGGGGTTCAGAAATTATGACCGAGCGTTTAGATTTTAGTTCAAAAGTAGGTTACGTTTTCAAAGACATGCCTTACCAAAGTATCGGATTTCAAAATGCATTCAGCAATCACAACCAGCAGTCGTATTTTGGTTTGAATGAATACGATATTAAGCAACAAAGTTATTACTCCAACTTAATTTTCAATTCGATTATTAATAATACCAAAAATAAGTTTGCTACAGGTTTAAATTTTAGTTACGACAATTACCTTGAAAAAGTAAATAGAGTTGATGTTAGCCGCATTGATAATTCGATTGGAGCCTTCTTTGAGTATACTTTTGACTCTACCGAAAAGTTTAGTTATGTTGCCGGAATACGTGTTGATCATCACAACAGATTAGGCACTTTTGTAACCCCTCGATTGCATATTCGATACAATCCTTGGGATAAATCGGTATTCCGAATTTCTGCCGGAAGAGGAAAACGCGCAGCCAATGTGTATGCCGAAAACCAACAGCTTTTTGCAAGTTCGAGGCAGTTTTCGTTTGTAGATACAAATGGAAGGATATATGGTTTAGACCCAGAGATTGCGTGGAATTACGGAATGAGTTTTACACAAAATTTCAGATTATTTGATAAAGCCGCCGATGTCACCCTGGACTTGTATCGGACAGATTTTGAAAATCAAGCTGTAGTAGATGTGATGCAAAGTCCACAACAAGTACTTTTTTACAATTTAAAAGGCACCTCGTATGCCCAAAGTTTGCAATTCGATTTCAATTTAGAATTGGCAACCCATCTCAATTTGAGAACATCCTACAAGTATTATGATATTTCAACCGATTATTTGTCAGGAACTTTCCAACGGCCGTTACAAGCTAAGCACCGATTGTTTGGAAATATTGAATACAAAACGCACTTGACTGATCACGGACAGCAATGGCGTTTTGATGCAACAGTAAATTGGTTAGGGAAACAACTGTTACCCAATACGGCTACTAATCCTGTTGCCGATCGATTGCCTGAGTTTTCTCCCGCGTTCACTACGTTGAATATGCAAGTTACACTACAACAATCGAGCACTTTGGAGTTTTACTTTGGAGGTGAAAATATTGGGAACTACCGACAAATCAATGCCATAATAGGCGAACACAATCCGTTTGGCCCGCATTTTGACACTTCAATTGTGTACGGACCTATTTTTGGTCAGATGTTTTATGCTGGTTTGCGGTTTAAAGTAAAATAGTTAGACTATAGTATCAAGAAATAAGTTAGAGAATAGTAATTTAAAAGATAAAAAATGAAAAATATAATTTTAGGTTTGATGGTACTTTTTGTATCATTTTCTACACAAGCACAACCAAAGAAAAATAAAAATGCTAAATACAATATTGAAGTAAACGGCAACTGTGAAATGTGTAAAAAGAGAATAGAGAAAGCAGCTTTTTCTGTCAAAGGAGTAAAAAGCGCGGAGTGGCATATTGACGATCATACGTTGCATTTAATTATCAATGAGGAAAAATGCAGTATTGTTGATGTTAAAAAAGCTATTGCCAAAGTGGGTCACGACACCGAAGACATCAAAGCTACCCAAGAGGACTACGATAAACTTCACGGTTGTTGTTTGTATGAACGAAAGTAAAATGAATAAACTCCTTAGAACTCTAGGGAGTTTTTTATTTAAAAAAAGTTTAAATAGTTATTAGATACAAAAAAATATAATTACTTTCACACCCTCGACAAAAATCGTAAGCAAACAAACTAATTGAACGGCATTATTAATGGAAAATTTCGACTGGAAACAACTTTTTAACCCAGAGTTTTACATATTACTACAAGTTGGAGGAATAAAAATTGGACTTTACGTTGTCTTATTTATCGTATTTGCCGAAACGGGTTTGTTAGCAGGTTTCTTTTTGCCTGGCGATAGTTTGTTGTTTTTGTGTGGTATTTACAGCGAATTGTTGATGAAAGATTTTTCCACTGGAAATGATTTTATCAATGTGGTTTTCTTAGCCACAATAATAGCCGGAATGGGAATTTTGGGCAATATGGTTGGGTATTGGTTTGGCAAAAAAAGCGGAACTTATCTTTTTAAGCGCGAGGATAGTTTTTTCTTTAAAAAGAAATATTTATTTCAATCGAAAGATTTTTTTGACAAATATGGAAACAGAGCTGTAGTTTTTGCTCGCTTTTTGCCAATTGTTCGAACCTTTGCACCAGTAATAGCTGGCATCGTAGAGATGGATAGAAAGCGATTTATGTTTTACAACATTTTAGGATCGTTTTTGTGGTCGTTCACTATGATATTTGCTGGACATTATTTGTACGAATTGTTCTTAAACTCTTTTGGTATCGACTTAAAACATTACATTGAATATATTGTTATAGGGATTATAGCAGTGACTACAATTCCGGTATTGATGAAACTTTTGAGGAAAAGAGCTTAATGAAAAATAAAAATCCGTTCAATCAGAACGGATTTTTTTATTTCTGGTTTTTAAAAATTAAATGATTACATCATACCTGGCATTCCGCCGCCCATTGGCATGCCACCAGCAGGAGTATCTTCTTTGATGTCAATTAGAGCACACTCAGTAGTCAAAATCATTCCCGCTACTGAAGCAGCATTTTCTAGGGCTACACGAGTTACTTTTTTAGGATCGATTATACCTGCTTTTAGCATGTCTACATATTCATCTGTTTTGGCGTTGTATCCAAAATCTCCTTTACCTTCTGCCACTTTGGCTACTACAACCGAGCCTTCTAAACCAGCATTTTCAACAATCGTTCTCAGTGGCGCTTCAACCGCACGAGATACAATTTGAATTCCCGTTGCCTCATCAGCGTTGTCTGCTTTTAATTTGTCTAAAACTGATTTAGCACGCAATAAAGCAACTCCACCACCAGCTACAATACCTTCTTCTACAGCGGCACGTGTGGCATGTAATGCATCATCAACACGGTCTTTTTTCTCTTTCATTTCCACTTCAGAAGCAGCACCCACGTACAACACGGCTACACCGCCTGCTAATTTAGCCAAACGCTCTTGCAGTTTTTCACGGTCGTAATCTGAAGTTGTGGTTTCCATTTGACTCTTGATTTGATTGACTCTGTTTTTAATCAAATCGGCATTTCCAGCACCATTTACAATTGTGGTATTGTCTTTGTCTATGTCAATTTTTTCGGCAGTTCCAAGCATTTCTAAAGTAGCGTTTTCTAACGTGTAGCCGCTTTCCTCAGAAATAACGGTTCCTCCAGTCAAAATTGCAATATCTTCCAACATCGCTTTTCTGCGATCGCCAAAACCAGGAGCCTTAACGGCAGCTATTTTTAAAGCACCACGCAACTTATTTACAACCAATGTCGATAAGGCCTCGCCATCAACATCTTCCGCTATAATTACTAACGGTTTTCCAGATTGTGCTACAGGCTCCAAAACGGGAAGTAATTCTTTAAGTGAAGAAACTTTTTTATCGTACAAAAGAATGTAAGGATTATCTAACTCAACATTCATTTTTTCTGGGTTGGTCACAAAATAAGGCGACAAATAACCGCGATCGAATTGCATACCTTCTACCACGTCCACGTAAGTGTCAGTTCCTTTGGCTTCTTCTACAGTAATAACACCTTCTTTTCCTACTTTACCAAAAGCAGTAGCGATTAAATCACCAATTACTTCATCATTATTAGCCGATATAGAAGCTACTTGTTTGATTTTTTCTGATGAAGAACCCACTTCTTTGGCTTGTTTGCCTAAGTCAGCTACAATTGATTCTACAGCTTTGTCAATACCGCGTTTTAAATCCATTGGGTTAGCGCCAGCAGCCACATTTTTCAAGCCCTCTTTCACAATAGCTTGGGCTAGGACGGTCGCCGTTGTAGTTCCGTCTCCTGCCAAATCATTGGTTTTAGAAGCAACTTCTTTCACCATTTGAGCACCCATATTCTCGAGTGCGTCTTTCAATTCAATTTCTTTGGCTACCGTTACACCATCTTTGGTTACGTTTGGTCCACCAAATGATTTCCCAATGATTACGTTTCGTCCTTTGGGACCAAGAGTTACTTTCACTGCATTTGCCAATGCGTCAACGCCGCGTTTTAAACCATCGCGTGCTTCAATGTCGAATTTAATATCTTTTGCCATTTTTTTTTGTTTTTAAGTTTCAGGTTTCAGGTTTCAAGTTTTTGAAACCTAATTTACTTTGTGTTTCTAATTTCGTATTTCTAACTTTTAAATAATTGCTAAAATATCGTCTTCACGCATGATGAGGTAATCTTTGCCGTCTAGTTTTAGTTCGGTACCAGCGTATTTTCCATACAAAACGGTGTCGCCTACTTTAACGGTCATGGTGTGGTCTTTTTTTCCATTTCCTACAGCAACAACAGTTCCTTTTTGTGGTTTTTCTTTTACTGTTTCAGGAATATGAATTCCCGATGCTGTAATGGTTTCGGCAGCAATTGGTTCTACCAAAACTCGATCTGAAAGGGGTTTAATGTTTAATGCCATAATGAATTGTATTTTTAGTTAATTAAATTTTTTAGGTTGCCAATCTATTTTCAGAAATTGTGCCAAGGATGTAAAACTGACAATTTTTCAGTTTGAACTTTACCACAAAAAAATTATTCATAATTTGTCTTTATGGAATCTTTATAAAAGGCCTCTGCTTCGATGGACTATTTACTTCAACCTGAAAAGTTAGTATTAGGTATAGCTCAAGGTAATCGCCTTTGGATAGTTTCAAAAAAAAATCCCGATTACTCGGGACTTTTCGTTGTATACTAAAAATTATTTTTTTTCAGGAGTTGCTGGCGTTGGAGTTGCTGTTTTAGCTGGTGTTGAAGGTGTTGCTGTTTTCGGAGCAGCGGTTTCTGATTCGTCAATCGTTTTGAGTTTGTTGTCGTTCAAATCACCCGAAAAACTCAAGCTCGACAATAAAACCAAAACAATCAATAACCCACCTAATGTCCAAGTGCTTTTGTCAAGGAAATCCGTTGTTTTTTGCACGCCACCTAACATTTGTGTTCCACCTATCGAAGAAGATAATCCTCCTCCTTTGGGATTTTGAACCATGATAACGATGATTAATAAGAAACAAACGATTGTTATTAATACTAAAAAGATTGAAAATGTACTCATTGTTTTTAACTGTTATTATTTTGTTGTATTTTTTTTATTTCTGAAATTCGGTCTGCAAAGAAACTACTTTTTTCTGGATATTTCAAAATTAATATTTCATATGCCTGAATAGCTCGTAAATACTTCTTTTGTTCGAGGTAAACCCGGGCTAAGGTTTCGGTCATTAAGTAAGATTTATCTTCTATTTCTAGCGTCGGACTAATCAATGTAGCGTCTTTTGCAATAGGAGGAATCTTTGGGTTTGATTCTAAAAACTTATCGATAATGTCTAGTTTTTTCTTTTTGTCGTCGTTGTCATCAGTGATTTGGACATGGGAACGCTCAATTGGTTTGAAACGCGACAATTGCAACCATTCCTGAAATGAGTGTTTTTCTGTGCTAGAAAATTCGAGTGGTTTGCCAATGTCTAGTTTTGTTGCATTTGGGTCAATAGTACTTGGGTTGCTTTCATCTTCTTGACTCGATTCTTTTATTGATGATAAAATCGATTGTTGGAGTGTGTCTACTTTTTCGTGAGTAGTCCAACTGACATCAATAATTTCACTACCAACCACATTAATGTTAAGTAGCTCGGCTAATTTTTGTTCATAATAGCCATTTTGAACGGTAGCAAATGAATTGGAAGTAATAAAATCAAACAAAACACTGCGGTCGGTAGTGTAAGCGGCGGCCACTTTCAGCGCATAATTGTACTTGAAACTGTCTTGGTTGTATAGGTGCTTTAATCGCAATACACGGGCACTTTGAAAATACGGAAATTCTTCAATTACTTTCTCCAAAGAAGCATAGTGACGCTCGTTGATAGCATCGGGCTTGTTGATGAGATAAGTGTAATCGGTGAGGTTCATTCAGTGTTCAGTGTTCAGTGTTCAGTGTTCAGTGTTCAGTGTTCAGTGTTCAGT
>CAZAJH010000091.1:0-7497 GCA_964485385.1 uncultured Flavobacterium sp. | reverse complement strand
ATAAGATAAATATAAGAGCTAATATTTAATATATAAAAAATTGATATTGGTTTAACTATATTATTTATATTACATAACAATAAATAAATAATATGGAATATTTAGGATTACAAGTGTTTTCAATTGTATTTTATAAACAAGCAAAAGAATATGATTTAATAAAAGTACATAAACCTACTTTATCACAAAATGTAAATTATTTGGTAACTTTCCAAGTCGGATATTATTTTGTGAGATACCTCATGTGGAACTTTGTAGGAAGACAAAACGACGTTCAGGGCAAATACGATAATTTAGACGGAAATTGGCTCAGTGGTATTACGCCATTAGACGAAATTCATTTGGGACCTCAAAGCAATTTACCTGATGATATTGCCAACAACAAAGGAAGAAACAAATACTATTTTTTACCTTTCATTATTGGATTAATCGGATTGATGTACCATTTGCAGAGAGACAAGAAAAGTTTTTACGTATTGCTTTCTTTGTTCTTGTTTACTGGTTTAGCATTAAAAATTTACTTAAACGAGCGTCCGTTTGAACCTCGTGAAAGAGATTATGCTTTGGTGGGTTCATTTTATGTTTTTGCGCTGTGGGTTGGATTTGGTGTTTATGCCATTTATGAAATTATAAAAGACAAAATTGCGGCCAAAATTGCGGCTCCAGTTACCATTGCGGCCTGTTTGTTGGCTTCTCCTATTCTGATGGCCACTCAAAACTGGGATGACCATGATCGATCCGAAAAATACACGGCCATTGCCATGGCCAAAGCCTACCTCGATTCTTGTGAACCCAACGCTATTTTGTATACAATTGGCGACAATGATACTTTTCCCTTATGGTACATGCAGGAAGTTGAAGGTTACCGCACCGATGTAAAAGTATGCTGCACGAGTTTGCTCATGACCGATTGGTACATCGATCAAATGAAAATGAAAACCTACCAATCCAAAGGGTTGCCTATATCGTTCAAACACAATCAATACGTTGATGGAACTCGCGACTATATATTGTTTAGCGAGCAGACTAAAAATAGGTGGAACTTGAACGACTTTTTAAATTTTGCCAAAAGCGAAAATCCACAAACCAAAGTGGAGTTGCAAAGCGGACAAATGGCTCACTTTTTCCCAACCAATAAAGTCCGTATTCCTATTGACAAAAATGCGGTGATGAAACACAAAGTTGTGAATCCAAAGTACTTTGACTCTATTGTTCCTTATATTGATATTGATATCGACGGAAGTGCCTTGTACAAAAACCGTTTGATTATGTTGGACATTTTAAATAATAATAACTGGGAACGTCCTACTTATTTTACGGGTGGAAGTTTTGGAGACGAAGATTATTTATGGATGAAAGATTACTTGCAATTGGATGGAATGGTGTACAAGCTTGTCCCAGTTCGCACAAAAGTAGACAAAGACAATCCGTTTGATTTGGGTCAAATCGATTCCGAAAAAATGTATGGTTTGGTTCAAAAATGGACTTGGGGTAATGGCGACAAAACAACGATTTACCACGATCCTGAAACTCGCAAAAACAGTATTTCATCCAGAAATAATTTATCGCGCTTGATGTTCCAGTTGATTAAAGACGGTCAAATAGAAAAAGCAAAGAAAATAGCCGACATGGGTGTAGAAAAAATGCCTTTGGACTATTACGGTTATTACACTGCTGTTGATCCTTTTGCAGATGGTTATTACCAAGTAGGTGAAAAGGATAAAGCGCGAAAATTGTTGCAGCGATTGATGGTTAAATACCAACAAAATCTCATGTATTACAAGCAATTTAACACAGCCGATCAGAACTTTATGGCAACAGATATCTACACCGATATTGAACGTTACCGCAACTTACTGACCATTATGAAAGACAACGGTGATCTTGGTTTTTACAACCAAAACAAAAACACATTCAACACCTTTGTAGCGATGTACAGCCGTTTTGGCGCTGAAAAGGAATAGTTTCATTGTGAATAAAAAAAGAAAAGCCAATAGAAGAACTGCTGTTGGCTTTTTTGTTTACTTTTGAACCATGAACTTTCGTTGGGTAAAAACAAATAAACTAGTTAAAAATCTGTTCTCCAATTATGTTTGGGATGTTCCCAATACTTCCAACAACGTTTACCTTACTTTTGATGATGGGCCAACGCCTGAAATCACAGCATGGACATTAAGTCAATTGCGGCAATACAACGCCAAAGCCACTTTTTTTTGTATTGGCAATAATGTTAGAAAATATCCCGAAATCTTTCAAAAAGTGATTAATGAAGGCCATTCGATTGGTAATCATACTTTTAATCACTTGAACGGTTGGAAAACAGCCACCAAAGCATACATTTCAAATGCCAAATTGTACGAAACCGAACACTGTTTAGTGACTTCAGACAACTGCAACTTATTTCGCCCGCCTTACGGAAAAATTACACCTTCGCAATCTAAAATTTTACGCAAGTTGGGCTATAAAATCATCATGTGGGATATCATAAGTTACGATTTTGATAGCCGTATTTCGTCTGAAAAATGTTTGAAAAACGTAGTAGATAACGTTCAATCTGGGAGTATAATAGTGTTTCATGATAGCAAAAAAGGATTCCAACACTTGGAATTTGTTTTACCAAGAACACTGGCTTTTTTATCTGAAAAAGGATACAATTGTGTGAGTCTGTAAGAAGAATAAATCAGACTTGTTCTTGAACTAAACTAATAATGGTATTGGCATCCAACTCGCCCGACTGCCTCCAAACCATTTGCCCTTCTTTATAAATCATTAAAGTAGGTAATCCTTTAATTCGAAGTGCTTCGGCCAATTCTTGATTTTTATCTACATCAATTTTAATCACTTTCGCTTTGTCTCCAAGTGCTGCGGCTACATCTCTTATCACCGGATGCATCGACACTGACGACTCATTCCACTCCGTGTAAAAGTCGATTAAAACTGGAACTTGGGCATTGATAAGTTCTCCAAATTTTGACATAAAACCAAACTATTTGAGCTTTCTTTGTAAGGGCAGAAAGCAATTAGCAATACAAATATACTATTTTTAACGAATTACACTATATTTTGCCCTTTTTTTAGTTCAATTACCGTTATTTCGGGCATAATACCTACTCTTCCTGGATACGCATGAAAACCAAAACCTCGGTTTACATAAATATAACGTCCTACATTTTCATACAATCCGGCCCATTGCTTGTAGACATATTCTACTGGACTCCATTTGAAAACACCTGGAATTTCGATTCCAAATTGAAAGCCATGTGTGTGTCCTGAAAGGGTCAAATGGTACTGATTGGGGTGATTTTTTACCTCCATTTCCCAATGACTTGGGTCGTGACTCATCAATATTTTAAAATCTTCTTTCTTCAATCCTGCTGAAGCTTTGGCCAAATCACCCGCTTTTTTGAACTTAACACCCCAATTTTCTACCCCCACCAAAGCAATTTCGGCATTGTCTTTTTTGATTTTTACATTTTCATTCAAAAGCAATTTAAAATCGATTTGTCGGTGCAAGTCCTTGATGGCTTCAAAATTTTCCTCTTTTTCTTTTTCTGATGACCAATCAATATATTCGCCATAGTCGTGGTTTCCTAATATTGAATATTTTCCGTACTCGTGTTTTTGAATTTTATTAAATACCTCTAGCCAAGGATACATCTCTTTGGCGTGCGTATTAACTATATCTCCCGTAAAAAGAATGATATCGGAGTTTTGTTGGTTGATCAAATCGATAGCGTATTCAATTTTTTCAGGGTTATCAAAACTTCCGCTGTGCACATCCGAAATTTGAGTGATTTGAAAACCATCAAAAGCGTCGGGCAAATCTGGAAAAAACAAGGTTTGTTTGATTACCTTAAAATTGTATTTACCCACTGTCATGCCGTAAATCAAAGACAAAAACGGTATCGCTGCTATTCCGAGTGCAATTCGACTAACAAATTGGCGTCGCTCGGGCAAAAATGTAGCTTCATTGTCATAGTTGGCAAAATAATTTTTAGTTCCTATCAAAAGTCGTAACACATCTTCCAATAGCATAAAAAAAGTAATGAGTAATTTGGGAACTAAAACCAGCAACAACAGGCCAATAGTGATCATGGTCATGGGCGTTTGGCCTACACTTCGATCAAATTTTGAAAACTGATAAAAAATAAAAACAACGGCTGAAAACGAAATAACAAGGTAAGCAATTTGTATCCATCTGACCTTGGTTACGGTTTTAACTGCCTGAAAAGCATACAACTCGATAACCGCTATGATGATAAAAAGAATAATCCAACGAGGTGACATAGTTTTGTAAAATATAGGCAAAAGTACTGCACGGTATATATTTTTTTGTAGATTTAGGGAATATTTTAACATATTTCGGTATGAAAAAAATAGTAGACTTGCGATGGTTACTGCTTTTGACGATTAGTTTCGGATTTGGACAGCTTAAAAAGTCGAATGTCATTGAAGATCAGATTACTAAAAACATTGAAGTAGCTTTTCAATATGTTGACAATGACAACGATAGTGCGCAGATCTACATTCAAAAAGCAAAAGCATTAGAAAAGAAAATCAATCAACCACTTTTTCAAGTTAAAATATTAGAAGTAGAGGGTAATTATTATGGTTTTGTTAAAAACGACTATAACAATGCCACTAATTTGTACTTGAAAGCCATTCAACTTTGTGAAAAGCACCAGCTCAATTACACCAAAAACTTATACCATTCGCTTGGCGTTTTGTTTCATTTGACGGACAATTATGACAAAGCCGAACTCTATTACTCCAAAGCCATTCCACTAGAAAAAAAAGAGAAAGATTTGGTTTTGTTGGCTCGTAGTTTGGTCAATTTGGCCTCTATCAATTCATCTAGAGAAAACTTCAAAAAAGCCGAAAAATTATTTTTGGAAAGCCTACAATATCCCAGTAGTTTTGAGATTAAAAGAACTACTTATGCCAATTTGGGTAACCTAAAAATTAGGGAAAAGAAATTTGATGAGGCATTGCATTATTTAGAAAAAGTTATCGTGAAAAATCCTGAAACGGGCGAAGAGGCCGACGAAATTGATTATTCCTACCTTTTGGATGCCAAAACAGGAGCTCGAAATTTTAACGGTGCTGATAGCATTATTGCCAACGCCACAAAAATGTACAAGTCCACAACCGATTTACGAGACAAAAGTATTTTGTTGCGGGCTCTGGGAAATTTCTATCAAGCCCTAGGGCAATTCGAAAAAGCGTCACTTGCCAAAGACGAATACATTGTCATTTATGATAGTTTAAAAGCCAAACAGCGCGACGAAGTGGTGTACGAAATGGAAACCAAATACCAAAGTCAAAAAAAAGAAGAAGAAATTGCTAAACAAGAAAAAGAGAAAAATCGGTTGCAATTGTTTTTCATCATCGCCTGCTTGACAATTGCATTATTGAGTTTTTTGGTGTATCAAAATTTAAAACAAAAAAACCGTTTGAAAAAGCAAACTGCACTTTTGGAAACAGCGGTTGATGAAAAAAATATTCTACTCAAAGAAACCCATCATCGGGTAAAAAATAGTTTTCAAATTGTATCCAGTTTGCTCTATTTGCAATCGGAAAACATGCAAGACAAAGAGGCAGCATTGGCGGTAAAAGAAGCACAAAATCGCGTCAAATCGATGGTGTTGATTCATCAGAAATTATACAGTAAAGATCAATTAATCGGAATTGAAACCAAAGAATACATCGAAGATTTAGTCAACGATATCATCGAAAATCAAACCGATACAATTCCGAATTTGACTACTCATCTAACCGTTGATCGTGCTGTTTTTTCCATCGATTCGATTACACCTTTGGGATTAATTATCAACGAATTGATTACCAATTGTATCAAACACGCTTTTCCTTCTTCTATTAAAAATCCGAATATTGAATTGGTATTTAAAAAAGAAGGGGAAATGTATGTGCTAAAAGTAAGCGACAATGGCATTGGATTTAAAGATGCAATCAGTGACAAATCGTTTGGCATCAAATTGATTCATGCACTGGCTAAGAAATTAAAAGGCGTAGTTGCATTTGAAAACAACAACGGGACACATTTTGTGATGGAAATTCATAAATTTGAACAAATGAATTGAGTTAATGAGCACCAAAATCTATATCATTGAAGACGAACCTTTGATTGCTGAAACGATCAAAACGGCGCTGCAAAAAGTGGGTTACACTATAATTGGAATGACCGACAATGGCAAAGAAGCTTTGTTTGACATTGACCAATTACATCCCGATTTGATTTTAGTCGATATCACTTTGGAAGGTAAAATGGACGGAATTGAAATGGTCGAACATTTGAAAAAAAAATCGGATGTTCCCTTTATTTTCTTGACTTCACATTCAGACGATACTACTTTGGAACGCGTCAAACAAACCGATCCTGCGGGTTTTATTGTAAAACCTTTCAACGAGAAAACATTAAAATCCAATATTGAACTTGCCCTTTACAAAAACAAAGTCCACAAACAATCGGTTTCGTCCAACGAAGAAATGAATTCCTTTTTTGTCAAAAACAAAGGTGAGCTCATCAAAATTGAATTGGAAGACATTTTGTATTTGGAAGCTTTTGATAATTATTGCACCCTTTACACCACAAGTCAAAAACACCTCATCAGTCATACCCTCAAAAGCGTAGAAGAGAAGCTACCTCAACACAAGTTCATCCGCGTGCATCGTTCGTACGTGATTAATGTTTCTAAAATCAAATCGCTTCAAGACGGTTATATTTTTATAGAAAAACACAAAGTACCGATGAGTGCCTCCAACAAAGACGAGTTGATGAAACACATCCATTTGCTCTAATTTCTTTTACCCAAAAAAACACTTCATTCACTAAATTTTTAGGCTTGTTCACCAAAAACAAACCGAGGTAAACTATTGATTATACTAGATTTACCCAAAAAAAGAAATGCCTTTCTTTCAAAAGAAAAACCAAATCATCTTGCCTACCAACGCTGAGGGTGTTTTTGAAATTACCATCACATCCAAAGACAACAAAACTGTTTATTCGGATTGGATTAGTTCAAAAAACAAAAAAATAATACTAAAGGGATTTTCGAAACACTTGTACAATGTAACGTTAATTCCGATAGGCATCAACAAACCTTTTCAACAACAAACCATCATATGAAACAAATTGTACTACTTCTTTTTTTACTTACATCAATAGTAGGATTGGCGCAAGTGGGCGTTAACACGACTACTCCAGATCCATCTTCGATGCTGGATATTTCGGCAACCAACAAAGGTGTTTTAGTGCCGAGGGTCAGTTTGCCCAACGTAACTACTACCCAATTGGACGGCACCAACACGGCCGCAACGGGATTATTAATTTGGAATACCAACGCTGCCACAGTAGGTGGAAATGGTGTTGGATTTTACTTTTTCAATGGTACACAATGGATGCCAATTACACAAACAGCAACTTCAGATCATGATATTTATGAAGTGGGAAGCACTAATCCGCCGAATGCCATCAAC
>CAZAJH010000090.1:0-7510 GCA_964485385.1 uncultured Flavobacterium sp. | reverse complement strand
TTTTTGCCTCCCACCCAAAGTAAGCAAATTTTTCAATAATTGTATTTTTCTCAGGCTGTAGTTGCTTTATAAGTTGGAATAATATGTCGGTTTCCTCCTTTCCCAAACTTTGCCGATAAGCAAACTGTAGCGGTATAATAGTATTCATAATCAGTAAATCAATAAAAGAGCGACTCAATCCTTTCTCTTTCTTCGGACTGATCTTATCAAAAGTGTAATGCGTTTTCCAATACGAAGATACCGAAACAGCGAAGATACCATAAAACTCGGCAACCGAAGTTGCTTCTATCACCTTTGAAAATAAGTTGCGTTCAACATGATACAACATGGCCAACTGAGCCAGTCGGATAGTGGGAAAATTATCTGGTCGGTGTTTAAAAAACTGCAAGGCATCCACGTGAATAGCATCTATTTTGTATTTCAAAACCAAATAATCATACCACGATTGAAGTTCTTTTGCATAATTGTCTTGATACGAAGCCGATAACAAATTGGATTGACCAAACAACAATGCTTCTACATAACTCACCTCAAATGACTCTTTCCGAATAACCGAAAAAGGTATAGACTGTGCCATTCTTGCAAAAGATTCACCATTAGTGTTGAGGCCAAAGTTTTGCGCTAATAAACAAAACAAAACGGCTTCCCAATCGTTTGCTTTCGTTTTCAACAGCTCTTGAATGGGTTTTGATTTTCGTTCCAACCGATCTAGAAACAAGCGTTCCAACCAATTATCCTTTACAAAAGCAGGAACGCTGTGTAACTGTTTTTCGCAATTAATCCATGATTTTGGCTTGGTTAACAATTGGTATTTACTAATGGTTTCTTCAGCAACATACTGTTTGATAACTAAAACAGGAATTTCGGTATTGTCTTTTCTAAAAACTGGCAAATCATGCTCCCAAACCACATGAAGAATTACATTGTCGTAATGTTGGTCTTTTTCGTGCTGATGTACATACCAATCGGATGATTTGAGGTGAATTTCTACCGATCCTGCCCATTTTTGTTGTCCAATAATGAGCTGCGCGTTGAAGAAATCGGGACCTGCTTGTTGCAGATAAAACCCGGAGTGAATAATAGCTAGTTGTTCGCCTTGAGCGGTAAAAAGGTTGGACAAATGAAACTTTTTATGCAACCAGAGGTAGTGTAGAAAATCTTCTTTCATAAAATAATGTGTATGGCGTTGAAAAGACTAAGATAGTAAAAATGTAAATATGAGGTACAAAATTTTATCTTTGCGTATAAATCTTATTCCTATGAAGAATCACTTTTGGGCAATTGTAGTACTGCTCACGTTTAGTATGAATGGACAAAACGGCTATAAAATTACTTACAGCAGAAGTTCTAATGGAACGACAATTGAGAACCAAGATCTCATTCTGGTCTTTGCCAACGATAAAGAATCGATTATTACCTCAGAAAAAATTACCAATCAAACGGCAGCATTCCCATATGAACAAAGTTGGGTTACTGGTAGTCACCACTATCAGGTGGCGAACTTAAATGCCCGTCAAACTATTGTTACACGAGATACCACTTCGATTGGAAAACAGACATTTGATTTCAGTAATGAGAAACGTAAAATTTTGGGCTATGTGTGCAAAAAAGCCAAGACTATAGTCAACTCTAATACAATTGAACTTTGGTACACCAACGATCTTGAAGTCAAAGGTTCGCCTACTTTACTGGGACAAAAATTAGGATTGGTTTTGGAGGTGGTTCGTAACGGGAATTTTGTTATCGCAGCCACCAAAGTAGAAAAGGCAGGTTTTTTTCCCAATTTGAATATCAATGGAGAAAATGTAAAACCAGTCAACTCGCTCACCTACAAAGATCTTTTATGGAAAAGTCGTTTTACAACGATTGGTGTTTTTAAAAATGAAGTGGTAAACTTCTCCGAAACTTCGCGATCCAATGACAGTATTTTACGATTTGCCAATGGGAGTATTATTGTTCGAAAAATAAAGTTCCCTGAAATTAGCAGTGGAAGTCAAGTTTTTGTTGATTTAACCGAACAGTCCAATGGAGATGCTTACGACAGAACGGGCTCTGTTTTTATGATTCCTATGGATAAACAACAATCGTTTTACGACGGTTTGCAAAATGGAGCAAAGGTATTGCCTGTTTTTGAAAACGGAAATGGAAAAAAATACCAAGGTATAGTTGCCACTCCCGATTACACCCCATTATTGGAATTAATGCGCTTCTTTACCCCTTTTGGAATCAAACAATACAATCACATTCAATTGAAAGATAAGACTTGGGAAGATCAGGTGTATTACCGTCAAGATATTTCAGAGTTGACCTCAATGTTGAGTAATAAAGAAGTTTTTGTAGGCGTCTTTATTGGTAATTATGACAAAGGCGGGCATAAAGTAAGCATGAATTTTACCATTCACCCCGAGGAAAATGGCAAGCCTAAGTCGCAACAAGTACTGCCTTTATTCAATACAACCAATATTATGGAAATGGCAGGCCAAGAATACGGCACCTTATTTAATGTTGACCAAGGATTAAACGTAACATTTACCCTCGAAAAAGACCTAAAAAAAGCCCGTTTGCGTTACATTACTACAGGTCATGGTGGCTGGGAGAATGGCGATGAATTTGTACCCAAAAAAAACACGCTGTACCTAGATAACCAGATGGTATTTCATTTTACGCCCTGGAGAGAAGATTGTGGATCGTACCGTTTGTACAATCCAGCATCTGGAAATTTTACCAATGGATTATCCTCTTCCGATTACAGCAGATCTAATTGGTGTCCGGGTATGGTAACCAATCCTATTTATATTGATTTGGGTGAATTGAAAGCGGGTACACATACCCTACAAGTAAAAATCCCACAAGGAGCTCCAGAAGGCGGAAGTTTTAGCGCTTGGAATGTGTCGGGTGTTTTGATTGGAGAATAAAGGAAAAGAGCAGCCATGCTGCACTGCGATAAAAGACCACCTCGTTAAAAGAAAAAAGATTCTTTATCCTTCAACGAAGTGGTCTTGTTTTTTATTTGATAGAACCAATAATATCGTATTTGGTAATAATATGGTGTTTTCCGTCGCCTAAATCAACCAAAACGGCTTGGTTGTCTTTGTTGAATAGTTTAGAAACTTCTTCTATTGGAGTAGTACGTTGCACTACTGGATAGGGTTTGCCCATAATTTCCTTAATGGGTTTATCGGCTACATTTTTATCAGAAACATAACTTTGGAACAAATCAGTTTCGTCAACAGAACCCACAAATCCATTGATATCAACGACAGGAATCTGTGAGATTTTGTACTTGCGCATTCTATCAATAGCGTGCGACACCAACTCTTCAGTACGAACAACTACAAGAGGTTTGTCGATATGGTCTTTGATAACGTCTTCTGCTTTGGTAATTTCTTCATCAAGAAAACCGCGTTCCCGCATCCAATCGTCGTTGAACATTTTGCCCACATAACGGCTTCCTGAATCGTGAAAAAGGACGACCACTACATCGTCTTTTTTGAAATGTTCTTTCAGTTGATGTAATCCTTTGATGCAAGAACCTGCTGAATTGCCTACAAAAATACCTTCTTCGAGTGCTATCTTTCGGGTGTAAACTGCCGCATCTTTATCCGTTACTTTGGTAAAGCCATCGATGAGAGAAAAGTCGACGTTTTTGGGAAGAATATCTTCACCAATACCTTCCGTGATATAAGAATAGATTTCATTTTCATCAAAGATTCCGGTTTCGTGGTATTTTTTAAACACGGAACCATAGGTATCGATACCCCAAACTTTGACATTTGGATTTTTCTCTTTTAAGTACTTGGCCACACCTGAAATGGTTCCACCAGTTCCTACTCCCACCACAAAATGCGTTACTTTTCCGTTAGTTTGCTCCCAAATTTCGGGACCTGTTTGCTCGTAATGTGCTTTGGCATTACTAGGATTATCGTATTGGTTGACATACCATGAATTTGGAATTTCGGTTGACAAGCGCTTTGAAACCGAATAATACGAACGCGGATCAGTCGGTTCAACATCGGTTGGACAAACCACTACTTTGGCACCAACCGCTCGAAGAATATCCATTTTTTCTTTGGATTGCTTATCGGTAATTACAAAAATACATTTGTATCCTTTAACGATAGCAGCGAGAGCCAATCCCATTCCGGTATTTCCAGAAGTTCCTTCAATAATTGTTCCTCCTGGTTTTAATCGGCCGTCTGCTTCGGCATCTTCTACCATTTTGAGTGCCATTCGATCTTTAACAGAGTTACCCGGATTGAATGTCTCAACCTTGGCAAGCACCAAAGCATCGATTCCTTCCACTACTCTGTTTAGTTTTACCAAAGGCGTATTTCCTATGGTTCCTAGTATGTTTTCTGCGTAATTCATTTTTACATAATTAGATTATAGGCATTAGCATTTAGAAATGACTCCAAAAACCAAAGCGAGTTACAAAGATATTGATAATAAAATGGTTTTGCAAAACTACTGATTTTGAACCATTCGATTGCTGTTTAACCCTGATGGAAGCGGTTATCCTGCCACTAGCCTGGTGATGCAATTTAAACTGCTGTTTGGCTGTGGCAGATAAAAGCGAACAGCAGGAATAGGGATAACCAGAGGGCCCAAGCCATTCGTTTCTGATTATTGAAAGAAATTCCACACCAATCCGAAGCGCACCATAAAATCGCGGAAAGGATAATTGGGAGCCGTGTAGAATTTGTTGCCCGTGAAACTCGAATTAAAATGTTCTGCCTTAAGAAAAATGCGTGCTTGTCGAATTCGGGCATTAACAAAGAAATCCAACATTGGGAAACCGCCTATTTTTCTTTCGTTTTGAACAAATGATTCGGCCAATAAAGGATTATAGTCGTTGGTATAATGGCTGGTAAAATAATTGAAAATGATTCCGGTTTGCAAAAACAATGCTTTTTTAAAATAATGATCTGAAAAATAAAGTGTGTTGCGCGTGGTCAATTGGGGCAAGTTGAGAATGGCATCTTCTTGGGTGACATTTTGGTACAGTACCGTATTGTCGAGTGCCCATTTACGCCATTTGAGTTCTTTGCTAACTTTGAGGGATAAATAGCCAATGGATTTGTTGTATTGCTTGGGTGACACAGCAAGAGTATCGGGACTTGAGTTATCGTCACTAAAATACAAATGATCTTGGAGCAACATGGTTTTGAAAGTAGCGTTGACCCACTGTGTTTTGGCATCTACCACTAGCGTGTTAATTTTTTCGTTGTTGAAACTATTGAACCAATTGTAAGACACGTATGAACTTTGGTGAAAAAGGTAGTTGTTGTCGGGTACTTTGCTTAGGTTTTGGTACTCGACAGCGATACTATTTTTGTTGTTGATTGCATAACTAGCACGTGCAGTTATTTCGGAAAAGGTTTGTTTTGAAATGGCCTGATTGACCATAACCGAGCCTTTTATTTTAGTCTTCTCAAAAAAATACTGACCTCCTAACGAGTTGATTCGCTGTTTGATTTGAGATGGAATAAGGACTGCATTTAAGGTAACTTCAGACCCATAGTATTGCTTGTACCAATAATCTTCTGCAAATACTTTAAACTTTCCCCATTTTTCATTTTTGAAAAAAAGACCAACTTGGTTGAACATCCTGTTAAATCGAACTTGGTCGTTTATTTGTCCATCAAAAAAGGAGGCACCAAAACGCTTGATTGGTTCATCATTGATTGTAGTTGTTTGGGTTGCTTGGTTGAATTCGAAATATTGGTATTCGTAATAGAATTGGTGTGTTAAAACAAGGTTGTTTTCAGATTGTATTTTATTGATACGAAAACTGTGATCGATGAAAGCTCTTTTTCCTTTGAGCATCGATTTGGCATCTGTAAAATAAACTTGTAACCGAGCGCGATTTCGAAAAGCAGCCTCTTCTCCTTCGAAGTCAGAAATAGTGGTTATACCACCGTTCTCTCCGTTGAGAATGTCTTGACCTACATAATGAAAATTGGATATGTACCGTTTGTTTTTGGTAAAATAACTTGCTGTAACTTTAAAGTTTCCTGTACTCGACAGTTGGTTGATGTATTTACCGAGCGACCGAAGGCCTTTGTAACTCATGGAGACATTGAATTGTTCAGAAGTATTAATGGCAATAAGTGCATCTACATTTTGCCCTTGTTCCATCACAGTTTTGAAGTACAATTCACTTAACGGCGTAGCTACGGAATAATAACGAACGTCGTCGGCTTTGTAGTAATTAAAGTGTTTGCCTTTGAAGCCGAATTGAGGCAAGGCTTTGGGAGCGTTCAATCCGTAGTTCAACACTGCGTAAGTTTGGCCTTCGTTGGCAAAAGGTAGCAGCCCGAACGTATCTTTTCGTAAATAATTATACTTGTACTCACTTTGGATAGTCAATGAAGTATCGACAAAGGTGGTATCTCTTTCGATACTATATATTCTATACTGGTCGTTTCTTGCTTTAAGTGGTTGCCCTTCTTTAGTGGGTTTTTCTGTCTCAAATTGTCTAACCTGAGCACTCAAGAGCAAGGGAAAAACAATCAGAAAAAAAAGTACAATTCGTTTACTCATTAATTTGTGATTTGGCTTCAATAAATTAGGATTGAAGTTATAAGAGGCAAATATAGTATAAAATAAAAAAGCGTTCACCATAGTAAACGCTCTTAACAATCATTTAAGATGATTTTATTTTTTGATAAATTTCTTTACTGTAGAAAGGTTGTCAGAAGTGAAAGTAACAAAATAAACACCAGATTGAAGTCCAGAAACATCTATAGACTCAGAAACTTCATTTTCATTTAAAAACAAAATTTGTTTACCTGTGATATCCGAAATGGCAACAGAGGAAACGTTATAATTGTTTGGATTTGAAAAACTAATTGTTTCATTGGCTGGACTTGGATAAACAAAGAAGTTATTGTCAGCCACAAAATTTGACGTATTTAATACAAGTCCATCAGTTGATGAAGCTATTAAAGAATAATCTTGACTAATCAATGATCCTTTGTGACTTACTTGTATCGTGTATGTTCCTGGCTGAGCATCAAATATTTGAACTTTTTCAATATTATCTACATCATTGTCTGAGCTATTTGTTGCAGAGTTAAAAGGTGAATCAGGGTCTAGTTTCCAAGGATAATAAGTTGTTCCGTCTTTAATTACTTTTAAATCTAGATTATTGACCAACTTAGGTGTTCTAACATCAACATTAGTTGGCCCCACAGTACCAGCTGGATCTGTCCAGGAGAGAACAACGTTGATGTTTTGAGTACTATTAATAGTGAAATTGTAATTGTACACCTCACCTTGACTTAAATTGCGCTCATCTAAAATAGATGTTACACCTTTTCCTGTTATTACCTGAGCGGCATTAAAGCCATCTGCCAGCCCCCAACCAAAAGCGTAATCAGGTCCTGGATCATTAACTTCTCTTACGGATTGACAAAGCAATCCTCTTACCGTCGCTGATCTCATGAACAAGCCTGGATTTAAATTATTGTAATGATCTTGTAAAAGCGCTATTAAACCAGTAATAGCA
>CAZAJH010000089.1:0-7522 GCA_964485385.1 uncultured Flavobacterium sp. | reverse complement strand
AAAAGACCTCAGCTCCGCAAAGAGTTCCTATGAAAAGCTTTACTTAAGCATAATGGAAACCCAAAAGCCTAAAAAGCCATTTCAGTTGGCTTACGATAGTAACCAACATGGGCTGTTAAAAACACTTTACATACTAAAGTAACCTGACTACCAATAGACAAGTTGTAATGGATAACTGGATGAGCTACTAAAAAGAATGGAGAACAGTATTACAAATCATTAGCCAAAGCTGTGATGCGCTTAATATCTTGCTCTTTGCTCTTTGGATAGATGAGTAAAACGCCTTCTTTATCTACAATAATATAGTCGTGAAGGCCATCAATTACAATAATCTTGTCGGCATCGGAACGAACGATATTGTTGGTGGCATTCTCTAAGATTACTTTAGCGTTGATGACTCCGTTGTTGTATTCATCTTTGCTGATTTTGTCGTGTAATTGGCCCCAAGTACCCAAGTCATTCCAGTCGAAAGAAGCTGGTAATACATAAACAGTACTTGCTTTTTCCATAATAGCATAATCAATGGAAATATTCTCGGCTGTAGCGTAATTTTGGGTTATGAAATCTTTTTCTTCTGGCGTGTTCAACACATCATACCCGTGCATAAACAAAGCATTCATTTGGGGTTGAAATTGTTCGAAAGCAGCAGCAACTGCTTGCACACTCCAAATAAAAATACCTCCATTCCATAAAAAATTTCCCGCTTCTAAAAACGATTTGGCGGTTTCATAATTGGGTTTTTCTCTGAACTGATTTACTTTTTTTATGCGATTGGTATCGTTTCTATCGTATTCAATATAGCCAAAACCTGTATTGGGAAAAGTAGGTTGAATTCCCAATGTCATTAGGGCATTGCTTGAGGTACAGTAATCGAAACACGTTTTCAAATCTGCGGCAAATGCGGCCTCGTCTTCTATCCAGTGATCGCTGGGTGCCACAACCATTACTGCATTAGGGTTTTGCTTTTTGATTTTTAAAGAGGCATACAAAATACAAGGTGCCGTATTGCGCATGGCAGGTTCTAGAAGTACTTGTTCGGGTTGAATTTGCGGTAATTGCTCTAAAACAATAGCATTATAGCGTTCGTTGGTGAGTACTAAAATATTTTCGGCTGGCACTAATTTAGACAATCGGCTGAACGTTTTTTGAATCAACGTTTGACCCGCTCCCAACATGTCGTGAAATTGCTTGGGAAACTCTGTGGTACTTACAGGCCAAAAACGCGAACCAACACCGCCTGCCATTATAATGGCGTAATAATTATTATTCATAGCTTTTACGTGCTTTAAATTTTATCAATTGTATTTTGTGATGCAAATATATTTAATACTATAAATTCAGAAATCAATTAGCCTGGAATAATTTCAACCTCGGCATTGGCATTAAACAAAAACAGTCTTCCAGTTTGTACCTCAACACATTCGTAACGCTTAATGCGAAGGCCTCTCTTTTGAAAAATCCGTCCGTTTTTTAATCTAAACAAACTTCCGCTGGGCACTTCGTGAATAAAGTGAATATCCGCTTTTCGTTCGTCAAATTGTTTAAGCGCAAACGCCAATCGCGCATCGGTATCACTGCTGGCTGTTGGATTTTTAAAATGATGTGCCACCAAAGGCAAAACAGAATGGGGAAATATCTCAGGGCGAATAAACGGAACCATCAAGCGTTGAAATGTCATCTTCCACTCAACACCATGCGGTTTGATTTGTTTGCCAAACTTCTCAAAAGCAACCAAATGCGCAATTTCGTGTACCAAAGTAATGAGAAATCGGTATTTGTTCAAATTGGCATTCACAGTGATTTCGTGTTTGCCATTCAGCGCTCTACGGTAATCACCATGACGGGTTTGGCGTTCGTTAACAATTTTAAGGTGTACTGCATTTGTTTTGATGAGTTCAAAACAAGGCACTACCGCGTGTTCGGGCAAATATTTGGCTAATACGTCACTCAAAATTTAGGGTGTTGTAGTCGATACTTGTAGAATTTTTCCGTTATAGTATTCCTGACCTGTCAGCGAAAAATGGAAAATATAATTAGCCATTGCTGATGCCGAAATTGGTGCTTGATAACCTGGGAATGCTTCCTGTAGCATCTCGGTTTGTACGGCACCCAACGCCAAAACATTGAACGCAATTCCTTGTTCTTTGTATTCTTCTGCCAACAATTCGGAGAGGGTAATTAAGGCTCCTTTACTTGAACTGTATGCTGATAGCCCAGCAAATTTCATACTTCCTTGAATACCACCCATTGAACTGACTGAAACCACGTGGCTTCCTTTTGATAAAAAAGGAATACAAATTTTAGTTAATTCGGCCACAGCAAAAACATTGACTTTGTATACACTCTCAAATTCTTCTGGGGTGATTTGAGTAAAGGGTTTGTGCAATAATCGTCCAGCATTGTGAATCAAAACATCTACTTTTTTCCAAGTCTTTTCGATGAATTGCTCCACTTGAATTAGTTCGTCAAGTTGAGTCATGTCGATAGACAAACACGTGATATTGGGATTTTCTAGAAGTTCTTGTGGCATTTTTCTGGAAATGGCAAGTACTTGATGACCTGCATTGGCAAATTGAAGTGCTAGTTCATACCCAATTCCTCTCGACGTACCAGTGATGATAATATTTTTCATAAACCAATTTTACATGGGTAAATATAACAAATATTACGTTCTGTATTTCTTGTAAAAAACAATAGCCTGAAACAATCCCAACACTACAAATACGAGTGGGATGATGATTTGCATCAAGTAACGAGCAAAAAAATCGGTTTGGGTAGCAAGATACTGCAATGAAAGGATAAGTAACAGCATACCCAAAAAAGTACCAACTACAGCTCCAAAAACGTAAGAAAACTGATGTGATTTTGCAGCATCGATGTAGTTTGCATTTAATAAATACAAATTCCAACCAGTCCAAAAGGGAATTTGAATGACGTTGATACTACTCAAAAATAATCCCACTGCAAAAGGAGAATAACCAACGTATTTTTCTAAAACCGTATCGGCAGCCGTTTGTTGGGTTGCACTGGCGTAAAACACATAGGCTAAAACAAACATAAAAACCACCGAAAACCCTTCTATGACTTGAATTAATTTTTGGTTTTCCATTAATTTTTTAGCAAAGACTAGCGTAAAATAAATAACAAAAAACTCTACAAAAACAACCCCTAACAAATAGCCAATCGTTTGATCCAGTCCGAATTCTTTGCAAATTTCATAACCCACCACATTCAAATAGCCCAAAGGCAGTGAGCCGATGAAACTGACTAAAAATCCAACGGTGGTATTTTTTACGTAAGGTATCAAAAATGGACTATTTTTTTACTTTGCTCTACATGCAGACGGTATTCTTTCATTCCCTCTCGATAGGAAAGATAAGGAAAACCTCTTTTGTGATTCGTTACACTTATTTGATACATATAAGTAATATGTCGCGCGAGTTCCTTCCATGCAAAAAAAAGCGTGTGTTTGGGATCATATATATGAGTGGGCTCGCTGGCTGCGCCATTTACTTCCACAATCGAAAAATGCTTACCTTGTTCTAAATCGCGCCAATTGTCGTACATGACATCCAATCTTCCAAAATAAAATCCTGCTATTTGGCTACAAATCCGATGGAATGTTTCGGTTAATTCAGCCGATATGGATTGACTCGCATCGATAAACTTGGCACCCCGAGCATGGTTTCCATAGGGAACCAAATTGCGTTTTTCACCCTCAGCAAGCACTTCATTTAACTGATTTCCGTATTCTTTTTGCAGCGCTTTCAATTGCAGCGCATACCTCGGATTGGATTGGATGAGTTGCTGCAGAGTCGAATTCCCATCTCCTTCTACAATCAAATATTCTTTGGCAACAATACCTGTTATTCTCCCTTTTTCCTCATCTGGGAAACGAACATAAAAAATGCCAACTTCATTTTGATACGGAATCATATCTTGTATCAAATAATCAAAATTGGCTTTGTTATGGTAGCTTTTTAGGTCTTCTAAAGAAACTATTTTTTTTACTGCAGAACCCCGCAAACCGATATCTGGTTTTGCTATAAACGGAAATGAATAACCCTCATTTTCTACTATTGAAACCACTCTTTGAAAATCACTTTTGGGGTCAATTAACGCTGTTTTAGGATAATACTGAGCTGGAATAAGGTCGTAGATTTCTTTTTTGCTCTCTGACATAAATCCACCGTTTTTCATCGTAGGATTGCATGAATTAAAAAAGAAAAGCGTACGTGCTTTGAGTGCATAGAAAGCCCACAAAAAGTATATTGGGATGTAAACGATTTGAAAAGGCCAATATTCCCAATGGGTAAGTTTGTGAAAAAATAATTTCAAATTATATGGTAATAAAAGAATGATTGTAAGCTTTTTCTTTTTGTAAATCAAAATACGAAAGTACAATTTTATTCGATTCGATAATGGTTTGAGTGATGCTCAAGGTTTTGAGAAATTCTTTCCGATTGATGACCAAACCATGTTCTTGGTTCTCCTTTTGGGTATAACGATGAAAATGGAGCAATGCATCGGGTGTAACAGCCTTGGTTTGGTGTAAAAAAGAAGCAAACCAATTGGCTCTTTGTTGTCTGACTTCGTTGGTATATAGGGTCGATGAAGACCAAATATGCGGCTCACTTGGATCAAGGAGTATGGTTTCTTTTGCTGTTTCGTTCCAACGCAATTGATACAATTGATTTTCTTTAAAATACACCAAAGTAAAAGGTTCGATTCCCATCAAATCGATTGTGTGCCACAATTCCAACAGTGATTCGGAACTCATTAATTCGACAACTACCAAACCCCTACTTTTTCGGTAAGATGGTTTGATTTGGTGTTTTTCGGCAGCTCCATTGAGTAAAACCAACACCGAACCATCTTGAGCCACTGCATACCATGTGCCACCGGCTTTTTGATCTTTGGGAAAGAGTAATCGTTTATTATTTATGCTATACCATTGGGGTTCAATGGCGCTGGGTCGCACCACTTGTTCGTCGCGATTGGAGGTGATGATGGTTTTTCCTTGGAAAGAAACAACGGTTACTGTGCACATTGTTTTCGGTATTCAATAGTAGAACGCGCCACACCAAAATTAGCATCAACAGTTACGGTGTTGTATTGAATCAAAGCTACTTTTATTAGGGCTTGGTGGTGAATGCAGTGCTCTAAATTGTACAACAATTCCCGGTTAAAATTACTTTCAATAACCAATTCTTCACCATCGATAATTTGCTGCAAATAAAGTTTTTTATTGGGTTTTTCCAATTCGTTACTAATAGCGTTGAGTGCTTGTTGAGCATAAACCAAATCGGTTTGCATTTGCAAATTACGCTGCCGCAAATCGTAGTTGATCGTACCGCTATCGTATTGGTCTTGCAAACACTGAAACATCTCGATGATGTGACGTGTATGTTCTCCGATGGTTGCGCCCGATAGTCCTTGACACGGACTTACATAATCGTCAATTGACAGTTTAGACAACAAATCGACAACTTCGCGGAGTGTTTTTTGAACAGAAGAGATAAGCATTGTTTTGTTTGTTTACATTCATTTACGAATATTCAATTGAAAAAGTTTTGTCAATATTACAATTTCAATCGAAGTAGTTGGGGTATTTTGTGCATTTCTCTAAAAACCAGCACTGCACAACAAAGAAACGTAATTATTGCTAAAATAAAAAGTGTTCCTCCATCGTTTTTTACCTCAATACCCAAAATTAACACATGAGACGCAATGGCTCCCAACATGGTTCCTGCTCCAAGCAAGGCTCCAAGCAACGTAGTTCGTGGGATGAGAATAAGAACAGAAGCTATCAATTCGATGACACCAGAGCCAATTCGACCATAGGGTTCAATTCCAAGAGTAGAAAAAATATAAACACTTTCCTCTGCTCCAGTAAATTTAAAATACAACGTTTGTAGTAGGATAACAACTGCAATGAGTTTGATAATCCAGATTATTATACTGTTTTTCATGGGTTGGGTTTTACTTTTACTTTCTAAAAAACTATTTGCTAAAAATCTTATTCCAATTAGCATCCGCTTTCTTCTTCAATGCTACTTCATCCTTATTCCAACTTTTCAAGGTATTGTTAAAATAGGCATTGTAGAACAAATACAATTTACCATCGATGATTTTGAAAGTAGCTGGATCAATTTCCACTTTCTCACCTGTACTTCCCATGGCATAAGCACACCAACCTCCGTATTGCGGTTCATAGGAAGACGGATTTTTTACAAAAGTTTCTTTATTGGATTGGCTGGCAAAGTAGTAAACTACACCCTCGTATTGGGCCGCTAAGGTAGCCTTCCCTTTTACCGCTTTTTTCTGGGTAAAATAAGCCACCGGATCATAACCTTGTAGGGCAAGTTTTTTTTCGAGGTTGAACTCGGAGGCTCTTTTGGTAGCTGTTTGAGCAAAATGAGTCATTGAAAATAGAACGACTGCGATTAGAATTAATTTTTTCATAATATAGTATTTAAAAATGGTATTGCAAAGTTATGTTGATGCGCTGTAGGGTTTTGTCAGTTAGTTTACATTTGAATAAAAAAAATCAAGATTTTTGAAGTGTAATCCAGTTTTTATTGGCTTTTTCAATTCTTTGGGCTTGCTCTTTTAGCCATGCTTGTCTAACTTTCAAACTGTAATTGAGGTACAATTTATTATCTACTACAGTAAAAGCTTCGGGTTGGATGGGTGCTTTGTAGCCATTTGACATACCATAAGCACAATAACCACCATACTGGGGTTCGTATTGTGCAGGATTTTTTAAAAACAACGCCTTGTGCGCTTCCGATGAAAACTGGTAACGCGCTCCGTTGTATTCAACTGTAAACGCTTGATTACCCAGAATTGGTTTTCCATCAACAAAATAAGCCACAGGATCATAACCTTGCAGCGCCAAACCTTCGGATAAGTTATGGTCATTGGCAGTTTGTGCACTTGTAGAAATACAACCAAAAACAAGTAGTGTAAAAAGAAAATTTTTCATAATTTAAAAGTTTATTTTATAGTGAATACTAGCTACAAACCCACGTGTAAGTCCATCAGGGCGTGACTCACGAACCACAAAAGGAGAAGCCAAAGACAGCTCAATACTATTGGTTTGATTAACTCGATAAATCGACACCAAATTCCCGTTGACTGTCAATCCGTCTGAACCTTCAATATTTTTTCGTTGACCAAAAATATCTTCGTAACTGTCTTCCCCTAAATGGTAAATAAACAACACATTGGGTTTGAAAGTGAATTTTTGGTTTTGGGTGCGCAGGGTGTATGTGGTTCTAAAAAGCGCATCCGATTTTCTCTCAAACAAATTCGTTGTAGGAAAATCATCTGTCCCTGAAAACTCTTTGAAATACGAATTTCGGTTTAGGTTAAAAACTGGTATTTGAACCGCTAAATTGAAATCGAGTTGGTGGTAACGAAAACTACTTCCTAAAAACAAATCGAAAGTTCCCAAGCTAGCATGATAATCCATAGGCAAAGAATAGCCATTAAAATTAAGATTGGACCTAGTAAATGG
>CAZAJH010000088.1:6163-7634 GCA_964485385.1 uncultured Flavobacterium sp. | reverse complement strand
GCTAAAAACGAGTATTTACTGTTTACCGACGCCGACTGTTACCCAACATCCAAAGAGTGGATTAAGGAAATGAGTTCCCATTTTACGCAGCAAAAAACCATCGTTTTAGGATACGGTGCCTACGAAAAAATCAAAGGTTCGTTTCTCAACAAAATGATTCGTTTTGAAACCTTACTCACTGCCACACAGTATTTTGGCTGGGCTAAATTGGGAAAACCTTACATGGGAGTTGGTCGTAATATGGCCTACAAACGAGAAGAATTTTTCAAAACGAATGGATTTATAGATCACATGAAAATCCGCTCAGGCGATGATGATTTGTTTATCAACCAAGCCTCCAATGCAAAAAACACAACCATTTGCTTTTCAAAAGAAAGTTTTACGTATTCGAAGCCCAAAACCACATTCTCTGAATGGTTTTTGCAGAAACGAAGACACGTGGCAACAGCCAAACATTATAAAGCTTTTGACCGAAGTCAACTGGCACTTTTCTATCTTTCACAACTACTTTTTATCATTTTACCTATACTTTTGTTAATTTTTCAATTTCAGTGGATTGTGGTACTAAGTTTGATTGGTTTTCGGTATCTATTGGCTTGGATAAGTATGGGATTTGCAGCGGGAAAACTCAACGAAATAGACGTCATGTATTGGTTTCCGTTTATAGAAATAGCGCTCATTTTTATCCAACTGAATGTATTTATCACTAACACATTCTCTAAACCTGTACATTGGAAATAAACCCTTACATAGAAAAAGCAAAAAAAGGCGATCAAGTAGCCTTTACGTACCTACTCGATTACTATTGGAACGAAGTGTATGGTTTTATGCTCAAACGTACCGAAAACGAAACCGACGCCGAGGATATTGCCATAGAAACGTTCTCCAAAGCATTTGACAAAATTGCCACTTATAATCCTGAATACCAATTCAATACTTGGTTAATTGCGATTGCAAAAAATGTCCATATCGATTTGCTACGTAAGAAAAAATCAGCGTTATTTGTCGAAATCACCGACGAAGAAGACCAACAAGCCTACAACGTTGCAGATAGTTCTCCAACCGCCGAAGACGAACTAATTACGGAACAAAATTTGTCGCAATTGCTGCAGTTCATCAAAGAGTTAAAACCGCATTACCAAGAAGTGATCCAACTACGTTACTTTCAGGAAATGAGCTACCAAGAAATTGCCGAACAGTTGGAGGAACCGCTAAGCAACGTGAAAATCAAATTGTTGCGTGCCAAAAAGTTATTGGCTGAGATTATTCAAAATAAAAGATAAGCTCAAGTAATTCCAAATCACAAAAGACACACGAGCACAAAATGTGAACGAACGAAGTAATTAGCAAATAATTTTCAATTTCAAAATTTAAAGTTATAAACCTTTTGAATTTGAATCTTTAAATTTTGGATTTATTTGTTTTTTGGAATTTTTTCTCATAATACAATAATCGGAACTCAACCTGCGTT
>CAZAJH010000088.1:0-6063 GCA_964485385.1 uncultured Flavobacterium sp. | reverse complement strand
ATTTGTTTTTTGGAATTTTTTCTCATAATACAATAATCGGAACTCAACCTGCGTTAGTATATCAAAACCACTTCGCTTATGTAACAGAGATACTTAACCATAAAACTATCAATTATGTCTAACGTAAGTATCTTTGAAAAAAAATGGATTGACCTTGTTTTTGAGGGAAAAAACAAAGAATATGGCGCCTACCAGTTGCGTCAAGAAAATCCTAAAACCACAGCTAAAGCGTTCTTTTTTGCTATTTTTTCGATTAGCCTTTTTTCAGGAATGATCATGCTGTTGAGCTCATTCAAGACTAAACCAGAAACAGATTCATCACCTATTATTGATTGCCCAATAGTCGTGGTCGATGTCGTTTATCCTCCAAAAAAAAAGGAGCCTATCGAGCCCTTGGTTGAATCTAAAAAAACAGAGAAAGCACCAGTTGAAGTTCCTGAAAACAAAGCTTTAGTAGTAGCACCAACAGACAAATCCAACACGGATGTTGCTACAAATGATGAATTAAAAAATAGAAACCAAAACGACACTGGTGACCCAGGCACCTCATCAGGCAATACCACCACCTCTTCGGGTAATGGAACTGATGTCTCTGAAAATGAAACCAAAGCACCAGCTGGTCTTGTAATAGCTGCTGTACTCGATGCGCAACCTGAATTTCCGGGCGGTATGAAAAAATTCTATCAATACATAAGTGATAATTTTGAGAAACAAGACATTGAAGATGTAGAAAGCGTAACCGTTGTTGTGTCATTTGTAATCGAAAAAGATGGAAGTATCAGTGATATCAAAATACTTAGAAATCCAGGATATGGCCTAGACAGAGAAGCTGTTCGCGTATTGAAATCACTAAAAACAAAGTGGAAACCGGGTATTCTCAATGGGGAATTAGTGCGAACCTTGTATACTCTTCCTGTTAAAGTAAAAACCAATTGATTGCTAACTTAATTTTAAATTGTTTCAACCTGTCGCTGTATGTGACAGGTTTTTTTGTATTCATTTTTTACTACTTTTAGCTTCTAAAACAAATGTATGCACAATTTTACTACCCAAGAAAAACTAAAACACTTACTGAGTTTTCCAGTCATTATCGCCTCTCTAGGCTATTTTGTTGACATTTACGATTTACTTCTTTTTGGTATTGTACGTGTGCCAAGTCTAACTGACATGGGTTTGGATGTCGATAAAGTGGGAACCCTAATCATCAATTACCAAATGACGGGTTTGCTTTTGGGTGGAATTATTTGGGGCGTTTATGGAGATAAAAAAGGGCGACTTTCCGTTTTATTCGGGTCAATTATAGTCTATTCGCTTGCCAATATTGCTTGTGGATTTTTACCTCAAATCAATTTGGGTGACAAAGCCACTGTTTATGCCGTATTGCGATTTATTGCAGGTATAGGTTTAGCTGGCGAATTGGGTGCCGGAATTACATTAGTTTCTGAAACCTTGCCCAAAGAATTGCGTGCCATTGGGACTTCTATTGTAGCTGGATTTGGATTATTAGGTGCTGTAGTAGCTCAGTTAACTGTTGAAATGGCGGGCAGTTGGACAACGGCTTACTTTATTGGCGGTGGATTGGGACTGCTGTTGTTGGTACTTCGTATCAGTGTGGCAGAAAGCGGTATTTATAAAGAAATTGAAAATAATACATCCATTCAAAAAGGAAACTTCATATCGTTTTTCACAAATAAAAAGCGCTTCATCAGGTATTTAAAATGTATCGCAATTGGATTGCCGACTTGGTATTGTATCGGAATTTTAGCTATGATGGCCAATCAATTTGCACCTGAAATGGGAATTGCATCTATCGTTCCTGGTAAAGCGATTATGTGGGCGTATGTTGGCATTTCGATAGGAGATTTTGCAAGTGGCTTCCTCTCTCACCTACTACATTCGCGAAAAAAAGCCATTTTATACATGATGCTCTTTACCATAATCGGTGTAGTTTTACTGTTGTTTACTGGCCAAAAATCGGAAAACATGTACTATTTTTATTGTGCTTGGCTTGGCCTGGGAACGGGCTATTGGGCCATGTTTGTTACCGTGGCTGCCGAACAATTTGGCACAAATATAAGAAGCACAGCCACCACAACAGTTCCGAATATGGTACGAGGGTTATTACCTGTAATGCTCATTGGTTTTGACTTCTTCAAACAAAGTAATTCTGTAATTACATCAGCTACTCTAGTCGGTTTAATCGCTTTCGGATTGGGAATTTATGCCACTGTAACCATCTCTGAAACCCACAATATTGAAATGGATTTTGTGGAATAGTTTTGTAATGCAAAAGGTACGATTCTAGAAGCACGAAGCACGATATTTGAACTCATTCATAACTTAAAAATCTGTTTACAAAAAAGGTATAAGTCAATCCAATTCTACTATAAAATTTCTAAATTCCAACTTCTAATTTCTAACCTGAATTGTAGTATCTTTGCGTTTCAAATTGTAACGTATGGAAAGCGACATTCAAAGTATTCAGCCACCTGTTGGTAAGCCAAAATGGTTAAAGGTAAAATTGCCTATTGGCCAAAAATACACCGAACTACGGGGTTTAGTTGATAAATACAAACTCAACACAATTTGCACCTCGGGGAGTTGCCCAAATATGGGTGAATGTTGGGGAGAAGGTACAGCAACCTTTATGATTTTAGGTAATATATGTACGCGTTCGTGTGGATTTTGTGGCGTAAAAACGGGTCGCCCCGAAGATGTTGATTGGGATGAACCTGAAAAAGTGGCACGTTCAATTAAAATCATGAACATCAAACACGCTGTAATAACAAGTGTTGACCGAGACGATTTGAAAGACATGGGATCAATTATCTGGTTTGAGACCGTTCAAGCCATTCGTCGAATGAATCCAACAACTACGTTAGAAACTTTAATTCCTGATTTTCAAGGCATAGAACGTCACTTGGACCGCATTGTAGAAGCCAATCCGGAAGTCGTATCCCACAACATGGAAACCGTGCGTCGTTTGACTCGTGAAGTGCGTATACAGGCTAAATACGACCGTAGTCTGGCAGTTTTGAAGTACTTAAAAGACAACGGTATTCGAAGAACTAAATCGGGTATCATGCTCGGGTTGGGTGAAACTGAAGAAGAAGTGATTCAAACAATGCAGGATTTGCGCGACAACAACGTAGATATTGTAACACTGGGACAGTATTTACAACCAAGTAAAAAACATTTACCTGTGAAAGAGTTCATTACCCCAGCGCAATTCGAAAAATACGAAAAAATAGGGAAGGAAATGGGATTCCGCCATGTTGAAAGTGGCGCTTTGGTTCGGTCAAGTTACCATGCGCAAAAACACATTTTGTAAGTACAAAGTAAGAAGTAATTGGAAAAGACGAAAATAGCAATCAATGGTTTTGGTAGAATTGGACGAAATTTGTTCCGATTATTGCTTCATCACCCGAGTATCGAAGTTGTAGCAATCAATGATATTGCCGATACCAAAACTATGGCGCATTTAATCAAGTACGATAGCATACATGGCATCTTGCCTTTTGAGGTTTCCTCAGACGAACATTCGCTTATTGTAGACGGAAAATCGTATACTTTTTATCATGAAAAACAAATCGATAAGCTCAATTGGAGCGGTATTGATTTTGTAGTAGAAGCTACTGGGAAATTCAAATCCTTTGAAGAAATTAACCAACATATTCTAGCTGGCGCCCAAAAAGTAATTCTGTCAGCTCCCTCTGAAGTAGCAGCGATAAAAACGGTAGTTTTAGGTGTCAACGAGCATATTCTTGACGGAACGGAAACCATTGTTTCTAATGCCAGTTGTACAACCAACAATGCCGCACCAATGATCAAAGTAATTGACGAATTGTGTGGTATAGAGCAAGCCTACATTACCACGGTTCACTCCTACACAACCGATCAAAGTTTGCACGACCAACCCCACAAAGATTTGCGGCGCGCACGTGGAGCTAGTCAATCGATTGTGCCCACAACAACAGGTGCCGCCAAAGCTTTGACCAAAATTTTTCCAAAAATGGAAGGCAAAATTGGAGGTTGCGGTATTCGTGTTCCTGTACCCGATGGTTCGCTTACCGACATCACTTTCAATGTAAAAAGAGAAGTAACTATAGCCGAAATTAATGCTGCTTTTTATGAAGCTTCCCAAAAACAACTCAAGGGAATTTTAGCTTACACAACAGATCCTATAGTATCGGTTGACATTTTAGGTAATCGAAATTCGTGTTTATTTGATGCCCAACTTACATCGGTTATCGACAAAATGGTTAAAGTAGTCGGATGGTACGACAACGAAATAGGTTATTCGTCGAGAATAATCGATTTGATAGTGTTTTTACGAAAATAATTTTATTATTTTAGCACAAAACAAATCAATTGATTAATGCGATTCGTAGTACTTTTTGTTCTCTTTAATCTTTTATTTGCAAAAGCGAATACTGTTGATACATCAAAAGACAGCATCAATTATTATTTGAATTTGTCAAAAGAACAACTCGAAAAAAAAAACAATGAGTTGGGTCTGGCCTATTTGACCAAAGCAAAAATTCTGCTCGAAAAATCAAAAAACGATACTTTCAAAGAAAATAGCGAGTTACGCAATGCCATCAAAAAGTCGGAACTCGACAACAAACGAATTAACGCTACTTCAAAGCTAATCAATATTTTAGCTGTTGCATTGGTCTCCATTTTATCCCTTCTGAGTATTTCATTGTACAAAAACAATTTGTTTCGCATCAAATCGAATCAAATGTTGGTAGAAAAAAACCGCGAACTTGAAATAGCCAAAGAAAATGCCGAAAAAGCCTCAAAAGCAAGAGCCGAATTTTTGTCAACGGTTAGCCATGAATTACGAACGCCTTTGAACGCAATTAATGGAATTACGCATTTGTTAATTGAAGAAAATCCCAAAGACAGCCAAATTAATTACCTCAATTCCTTACAATTTTCGGGCAACTACTTACTGAATTTTATTAATGATATATTGGAAATCAACCGAATTGAATCGGAAAATATTCCGATCGAACGCATCAATTCTGACTTAAAAGCACAACTCATTGGCATTCAAAAATCGTTCAAAGAAATTGCCGATTCCAACAACAATTCGTTCTTACTCGACGTAGATGAATTCATACCCAATAACTTGGTTTATGATCCTACTAAATTTTCTCAAATTGTATTGAATTTGGTCAACAATTCACTGAAATTTACACGCAATGGTTATGTAAAATTGTCTGCCAAAATGGGAGAAGTGAATGATACAAAAATGATGATCAGCTTCAAAATCGCTGACAATGGTATCGGAATTCCAGATGACAAACAAGAAACTATTTTCGACAGCTTCTCTCAAGGTTCAATTGAAATCAATCGAAAATACGGCGGAACAGGTTTGGGTTTGGCAATTGTAAAAAAGTTGATCGAGTTGCTAAATGGTTCTATTTATTTGAACAGTAAAGTAGGATTAGGAACTACTTTTTCATTTGAATTGCCCTTTGAAATAGCGGATGATACACCGATAGTAAAACCCGAAATACATTATGATGAAGCCAAACTCAATGCTAAAAAAATTCTTTTGGTTGAGGACAATAAAATCAATCAAATGATTACGAAGAAAATGCTCGAAAATAAAGGGATTTATTGTGATATTGTGGACAATGGTGAAGCTGCAATTGAATCGCTCAAAACCGAACACAATTATAATTTAGTGTTGATGGATGTGCATTTGCCCGGAATCAACGGAACCGTTGCAACCCAGAAAATTCGCGAGTTTAACAACCAAACCCCTATCATCGCATTAACCGCTATTTCATTGAATGAAAACCGAGAAATGCTGCTTTCTTTCGGGATGACCGATGTAATCACCAAACCTTTCGATCCCGCTAAGTTTTATAAAACCATAGCTGAATACATCTAACAAAATTTGTTCTTCTAATTATAACTTTTGAACATGACAAAACGACTTTTTCTTTTTTTAATACTTTTTACTTCTTTTTCCGTTTTTAGCCAACGTTTTAAAATTTTGTCAGGTGACTTAAAAAATCTAAAAGATATAACCGAATACAATTGCAC
>CAZAJH010000087.1:0-7690 GCA_964485385.1 uncultured Flavobacterium sp. | reverse complement strand
GTAGTTAAACGCTAAATCAAGCTCCATTTTATAACAAAAGCAGTCTGATAGTATCGGGCTGCTTTTGTTGTTTTAAAAAGTAGTATAATTTGTATTTTTTTTTAAAAGTACATGTATTTTAACGAAAATTTTAGTCATTAATCGATAATGGTAAAATTTAAATTGCTTTCATAAAAAAAATAGTATTTTTATTTTGTGAATTCCCTTAAAGTAAGAGAATTAGTATAAAAAAACCAAATCAAAATACTATAAATAATGCGCGATTTTGAACATGTAAATGAGAACTATTTCTGCTACCAGCGATGGTTTTTGTTGAGTTTACTATTCATCTTTTTTTCAACAAAGAGTTTTTCTCAAGTGAGTTCTTATACTTTTTCGGAAAGTTTAGTCGGATACACACCTTTAGCCGGCGGGACTACAGCTTATGCTGCACCTTGGGACGACCATACTACAGGAGCTGCAGTACTGGTTACAATGCCATTTTCCTTTTCGTTTGATTACAACTCCTACACTCAATTTTTCATTAGCCCAAATGGGTTTATCACTTTTGGAGCCACACAACCCAATGCGGGAAATTACCAGCCCATTGCTAATGCTACAGCACATAGCGGGGTAATTAGTGCTTTTGGTGTCGACTTGGTTTCTAATGGTTCCAACATAACGTATGGTGTAGTGGGAACAGCTCCCAACAGAACCATGGTAATTCAATGGGCAAATGCTGTAAGAAAAGCGAGTCCAGGTGATTTTAATTTTCAAATTCGACTGAATGAAACCTCCAACACAGTAGAGTTGGTTTATGGGACATGTGCGCCATCTGGAGCTACCAATGTGCCAATCCAAGTGGGGTTAAGAGGTGGAACCAATTCCGTTCCTCAAGGCGATGTACAATGCAGATTACAAAGTAGTACATTGCCATGGTTTGGAAATACAATTAATGGAACAGCCAATACAAACTCAGTAAGAACATCATTTACTTCTGCTGTGAATCAGGCAGGTCCAGATTTGGGATTGCTTTACCGCTATACACCAGCTCCTATTTGTGTTACACCACCAGCTCAGCCTTCGGGATTGATAATAGGAGGGACTTCAATTACTTCAACTAGTTTTGTGGGTAACAGTTTTACCCCTGCATCTCCAGCACCGACAAATTATTTGGTTATAAGAAGTAACTCAAATACACCACCAACGGCCGCTCAAATTGTTAACGGGACTTATTATGCTAATGCATCCATTATAGCCACAATTTACAGAGTTATTTCCAATACATCTGCTACCACTTTTACAGCTACAGGATTACTTCCTGATACAACATATTACTTTTGGGTAATTCCTTTCAACGATATGTGTGGTGGTGCTCCAATTTACAATATGTCGGGCATAATTTCTGCTAGCCAGACTACTTGTTCACCTGCTACTACAGCTACGGCAGCAACAAATTTAACAGGGAATAGTTTTGATGCAAACTGGAGTGTTGTCGCTACAGCCACAAACTATGTTTTGGATGTTGCAACAGATTTAGCTTTTACGAGTATGGTACCTGGATATTCCAATTTATCAGTAGGTTTGGTAAATACTTTTACCGTATCAGGTTTGCAGCCTTTGACTACTTATTATTATAGGGTAAGAGCTATTGGAGCTGGCTGTGTGGTTAATAGTAATACAATAACTGTAACCAATCCATGTGGATATTATACCATACCTTATTCTCAAAATTTTGATTCTTTTACGACAGGTATTATACCTCCATGTTTTACAAGAGACAATGCCAACGCAGATGGATTTCAATGGCAAATACAAGCGGTTAGTTTTTCTTCTGCATCCAGATCGATGCATATGGCCAAAAGTTTAACCATTAATATGGATGATTGGTTTTTCTTGCCCGGATTGTATCTTAATGGTGGGACTTCTTACCGGTTGTTTTTTAGGTATAACACGGGAAATACATCTACTTTTATTGAAAATTTACGAGTTAGGTTGGGAACTGGTGCTAGTGTTGTTGCAATGACAGAAACCTTGCTTGATTTGCCCAATATCAATAACAATAGTTTTCAGATAGCCATTGTTGATTTTATTCCCGTTACAACTGGGGTTTATTATTTAGGTTTTCAAGGGTACAGTGTAGCGAATCAGACCTACATTGCTATTGATGATATCAGTGTAACCCTTTCTCCTTCTTGTTTCGAACCCACAAATGTGAATACAGTTAGCACTGGAATTACGACTGCCTCAGTTTCATGGACGGCTTCAAATCCAGCTCCAGCCAACGGGTATCAGTACTATGTTTCAACCTCAAATACACCGCCAAACGGAGCGACCATTCCAACAGGCTCTGTGCCAGCGGGAGTTACTACAGCCAATATTACAGGTTTAACAGCAAGTACCACTTATTACATTTGGGTAAGAGGTAATTGTAGTGCTAGTGCAAAAAGCGTTTGGAGTTTAGAAGAGTCTTTTAGTACAGATTGTAATACGCCTATTATAGTATCAACGACGCCTGCCACCCGCTGTGGTTTTGGAACGCTAAATCTTTCTGCAGTTCCAAATGCGGGTTCTGTAATTAATTGGTATACAACGAGTACTGGTGGTGTGCCTATTTTTACTGGGAATAATTTTACAACTCCTTCTATAAATAACACTACAACTTATTATGTAGAATCGAAAGCATTTGGTCCAATTGCAAAAGTTGGTCCATCAAGTCCTGTAAATCAAGGTGGCGTTTTTGGAGTGCAAAACTTTGGAGCTCAAGTCAATTTTAATGTTACGGGTAACACAACATTTCAATCGATTGATATTTTTCCAATGGTTTCTGGACAACCTGGACAAATCGTATTACGAAATTCTTCCAATGTTACTTTAGCAATTTACAACTTTACTACCACAGTTTCTGGCGGATCTACCCCACAGGTAATTAATTTGAACTACAATTTAACAATAGGTAATTACAATTTGTATTTTGCTACTTTGCCAGCTTCTGGAGTTCGATTCAATGCGTCCAACAGTTTGTATCCTTACACATCATCCATTGCTAATATTATTAGTAATTCTTATGACAACATTGCTTACACAGGAATGTACAATTGGAAGTTTACCACAGAGTGTTTGTCGCCAAGACAAGCCATTGTTGCTACCATTACTACACCACCTGCTTTAACAATAAGTTCAGCATCGAGTGTAATTTGTGAAAATACAGCGACACCTCTAGTTACTGTTTCGGGTTATGCTGCATACAATTCACTAGTATGGACTCCCAATACCAACATTTCGGGATCTTTTGCTACGGGCTTTACTTTTAATCCAACTACAACTACAACTTATACTTTAACCGCAAACCAAACCTCTGGTGCTTTGTGTGGAGCAATTTTAACTCACACTGTAACAGTCAACCCGGCTCCATCGCCGATAGCTATAGTTCCTCCGACTGCTACCATATGCCAGAACACGATACAGTCACTAACAGGAACAGGAGGAGCATCAACAGCAGTTCCAATTTTTACTGAGAATTTTAATGCGCCGACCAATGCATGGACAGTTGCCAATACCTCGGTAGGAGGAGATGTTTTAGCTTCTCAATGGACACTTCGACCCAATGGATACCAATATATCAATGGTTTTGGTTGGGATGCTACTTTTTATAGTAATGATTTTTCGCAATTTTACCTTGCCAATTCCGATTCGCAAAGTGCTAGTCCGGGTACGCTCACAAGAACTACGCTCACTTCGCCTAGTTTTAGTTTAGCTGGATACACAAGTGCTTCATTGAGTTTTTATCATTTTTTACGCCATACCGCTTTTGATACGGTATTGGTTGAGTTGTCAACTAATAGTGGTGCTAGTTGGACCACTATTCGACAATATACAGGTCCTTATGGAGTACAAGGAACACCCATTGATAATTTGGTTATCGATACCATCAATCTTGATGCTTATGCAGGGAGTCCCAATGTGATGTTAAGGTACAATTATACCTCGCCCTGGGGCTATGTTTGGGCCATTGATAATGTAGCGGTGACAGGAACTTTGGCCACTGCGATGACTTGGACACCAATAACGAATTTGTTTACCGATCCTGCTGCTACTATACCGTATACGGCCGGAACACCATTGTCTGTTGTGTATGCAAGACCATCAACTACTACAACTTACACTGCGGCTATTACGGGTGTAAACGGTTGTTTTAGAACAAGTACTGTGACTGTTACTGTAACGCCTTTGTCCAATGGAGGAACGCTTTCTTCTGACCAAAGTGTTTGCTCTGGCGGTTCACCCACAAACCTTACTTTGTCTGGAAATGTAGGTAGTGTTGTTCGATGGGAATCTGCAAATGATGCGGCATTCACTTCTGGAGTTACTACAATAGCTAACACAACTACTGTTTTGACACCTGCACAAATGGGAGTCATTACCACTATAAGGTATTTTAGAGCGGTTGTTAGAAATGGAATTTGCAACGAAGTCAATTCGAATGTTGTTTTTGTTTCCTATCCGAGCACCACTTGGAATGGTTCTGCTTGGAGTAATGGCGTGCCCAATTCTTCAACAGTAGCTATTTTTAATGGAAGTTATTCTTCAAGTGGTGATTTGAATGCGTGTGCTGTGAGAGTCAATTCGGGCTCGGTTGTCTTTAATCCAAATCACAATTTAATTGTTCAAAATGATGTCAATGTCAGTGGTGGTTCACTTGTTTTTGAGAATAATGCGAGTTTGGTACAAGTAAATAATGTGGCTAATGTAGGCGATATTACCTACAAAAGAACAACCACTCCTATGAAACGATTTGACTTCACTTACTGGTCAACTCCAGTCTCTCCTCAAACTTTGGTAGCCTTATCTCCGCTAACTTTGTTTGATAAATATTTCAGATACGATCCGGTTGTTGGAAACTGGGTTGGAGTGCCATCTTTTAATTTAATGGATATTGGAAGAGGGTATATCATCAGAGCTCCTCAGACGTTTGATGTTACATCTCCGTCCGTTTACAATGCTTCTTTTGTTGGAATTCCAAATAATGGTACTTACACCATACCTATTCAGGTGGCTACTACGATTTTTAATTTGATAGGAAATCCTTACCCTAGTGCCATCAATGCCGACTTGTTTATGTCGCATCCTGCTAATGTACCTATTGTAGATGCTACTATTTATTTGTGGACACACAACACTCCTGTTACAGCCAATCAATATACTTCAAATGACTACGCTGTATACAATTATCTGGGAGGAACGGGTACTAGTTCGGCAGTAAATTCAGGAATTAACAACAGTATTCCAACAGGTAAAATTGCGGCAGGACAATCGTTCTTTATCAAAGGTCTTTCAAATGGAAATGCGACTTTTACCAATGCCATGCGAATATCGGGCAATAACAGCCAGTTTTTTAGAATGGATAATGTAGCAGCTACTAGCCAAGATTTTGAAAAGCATAGAATATGGTTGGATGTCGTTGAAAATCAAGTCAATTACAAGCAAACTTTAATTGGATATTGTGAAAATGCAACAGCTGGTATAGATAGAGGATTGGATAGTTCCTTTTTACCTGCGGGTAATACGGTTAGTTTGTACTCAATCAATAATCAAGATAAGTTGAGTATTCAAGGAAGACCATTACCTTTTGTAAATTCTGATGAAGTACCGTTAGGTTTTGTTTCATCCACCTCTGGAAACTTTTTAATTCGTCTATACAGTTATGATGGTTTATTTGAAAATCAAGATATTTATTTAAGAGACAATTACTTGAATGTGGTTCACAACTTAAAGTCAGCAGATTATAGTTTTACATCAAATACAGGAACATATGATGATCGTTTTGTGTTGTTATACCAAAACACCCAACTTTCAACCTCTGATAATGGTTGGAATGAAAATAGTGTTGTAGTTTTCAAACCCAATGATGCCATTCATATTGATTCAGGAAATGTTATAATGAAATCCGTAACTGTATATGATACAAGAGGTAGAGTGTTGCAAAGCAAAGAGAATATTAGCAGCACATCGCTTAAGTTGGATGTTATTAGTGCAAATCAAGCCTTGTTAATTCGAATTACATCTGAGGATGGTCGTGTCGTAACCAAAAAATATGTAAACTAAGTTTTTGTGATTATTCATATGTAAAGCGCTAATAATTAGCGCTTTTCTTTTTTTAAAAGGTATTCTTGAAGTTAAAACTTAGATGAAATGCACATTTTTAAGTTGAACTAAATGCTGGAGGATGTTAAACGATTTTTGTGGCTATTTATCGAAAATATTTCACTAACAACAACATTGAATTTACTTTTGACCCAGAAATCAAAACAAAAAAGTAATTTACAATGAAAACAATAGATTTAAATACCAACAACTCATCCAAAAGAAACAAAGCAAGAGTCTTAGTTCTTTTATTGTTATTGGTTTTATCTAGCATGGGTGTTTTTGGTCAAAATAATGATTTCAAAAATGTAAATGATGTAGTGAATTGTAATTGCGAATTTCAAACTGCAGCAGATCAAAAAGACATAGCTTCTGTTGAATCTCAAATCGATTTCATGGGATGGTTTATGGGTTCAAAATACAACCAAAATAATGGTGGGTTAGAGGTTGAATCAGGCAAAAAATCAGGTTCAACAAAAAAGCAAATCCTTTCCTCGGGAATTGAGCCAAACCGAGTTTTGTACCGTACTTTTGTAAAGAGAGTAATGAACAAAGATAACGCAATCGCATAAGTTGTTTCTATTATAAATTAGGTTAGTTAAGTTAGTAAGGCTCTTCATTTATTTGAAGAGTCTTTTTTTTATACGTATCTGATTAACAACAAGTTTATGTTGATAATTAATTGTTAACATCAGCGTATGCAATCAAAATATACAATATATTTGAGCTATTGTATATTAATTAATTCGAGAAAAGTAATTGCGTTACTAAGACTAGCTCAGTTTTTTATCGTCAAATATCACTTTTCATCGAAAAGTTGTTGTATTTGAATTAAAAAATTAAAATTTACAAAAATTTAATGTAAATTTAGCGGCTTGTAAATATAAAACTATTTAAAAAGAACTACTATGAACAGAATATTACTAGAAAAATTAAAAAGAAATCTTTTTAATGAACCGTGCAGAAAGAATTTTTTCTTTTTGTTAGTATATTTTACATTGGGTTTGGGTTTCGTTAAAGCACAGTCTGTTGCTTATAACTATAATTTTTCAGAATCATCTGGAAATGCGTACACCGACCTAACTACAGGTACTGTAGCCATTTCGGGCACTTTTACTGCGTTGGCTTCTTGGCCATCCTTAACGTTGCCGTTTACCTTTCATTACAATGGTTCACCCTTCACTCAAGTTAATATTTCTGACAATGGTTTTATTGTGTTGGGTACAACAGTGCCTGCCATCACGGCTACCAACCCAATCAGTATAGCCGGTCAAAATACGATTGCGGGTTATGGAGTTCAATTGGTGGGTGCAACGCCTACTGCCGAGGTAAGGTATGATGTTATTGGTACAGCGCCAAATAGGGTTTTTGTAGCACAATACCGAGACCTTCAAAGAAGACCTGGTGTGACTCCTTTAAATGGTTTCATTAATTTTCAAATACGTCTGCATGAGACAACTAATGTAGTAGAGGTTTTATATAGAGACTTATTTGCCTCAAATGCGGTTACTTCAGTAATTGGACAAGTAGGTTTAAAAGGTACTGCAAATACCGATTTCAATTCGAG
>CAZAJH010000086.1:0-7755 GCA_964485385.1 uncultured Flavobacterium sp. | reverse complement strand
ATCAATAAAATCGACTAGTTCTGTTAATTCGACTTCAACAGTTTTGGTTCCGATGAAACTCGGCTTTACTGGTTCAAAATCATTCCAATCGAGTTGTAATTTATTTTTACGGGCTTCTTCAATTGACAAGTAATTTTTATCGCGACTTCTGCTCAAATATCCTTCACGCAATTGGTCGTATTCTTCGCGAATGGTTTTAGCGTAAGTCACTTTAGTTTCCGCTTGAAGCAAATTACTAGCAACAGTTACCGCACGCGATGCATCGTTAACGTGAACAACCGTTTCTTTGTATTGGGGAGCAATTTTGACGGCAGTGTGCGCACGAGATGTGGTTGCTCCTCCAATCATGATAGGAATTTTGATATTCAATTTGTCCAACTCTTTGGCCAAGTATACCATTTCGTCTAAAGATGGCGTAATCAAACCACTCAAACCAATAATATCAACCTTGTTTTCTATTGCTGACTGAATGATTTTTTCGGGTGGTACCATCACACCCAAATCGATGATTTCAAAATTGTTACATCCTAAAACTACCGAAACAATATTTTTACCAATATCGTGAACATCGCCTTTTACAGTGGCCATTAACACTTTACCGGCACTTGATGATTTTCCGTCTTTTTGGGCTTCAATGTAAGGTAACAAATAAGCTACTGCCTTTTTCATTACGCGTGCTGATTTAACCACTTGAGGCAGAAACATTTTTCCACTTCCAAACAAATCGCCCACTACGTTCATTCCGTTCATCAAATAGACTTCGATAACCTCAATCGGTTTGTCGCATAACAAACGTGCCTCTTCGACATCTATTTCGATGAATTCGTCAATTCCTTTCACTAAAGAATGAGTCAATCGTTCTTGAACCGAAGTACTGCGCCACTCCTGCACTGCTTTTTCATTTGACTTTGTGTCGCCTTTGAAAGTCTCTGCCAAATCCAGTAATCGTTCGGTTGCGTCGTCTCTTCTGTTCAATAGAACATCTTCTACATGCTCAAGCAAAATTGGATCAATCTCGTCGTAAATCTCTAGCATTTCCGGATTGACAATTCCCATGGTCATTCCGTTTTTGATGGCATGGTATAAAAAAGCCGAATGCATGGCTTCGCGTACTTTATCGTTACCTCTAAATGAAAACGAAACATTACTCACACCACCAGAAACATGAGCATACGGAAGATTTTCACGAATCCATTTGGTGGCTCTAAAGAAATCCAAAGCGTTCAATTTGTGCTCTTCCATTCCGGTTGCGACTGGAAAAATGTTCGGATCAAAAATAATGTCTTCCGCAGGAAAATGGACTTCATTGACCAAAATATCGTAACTTCTTTTACAAATTTCAATACGTCGTTCGTAAGTATCAGCTTGCCCCGCTTCGTCAAAAGCCATAACGATTACTGCGGCACCGTATCTTTTAATGAGTTTGGCGTGATGCACAAAAGCTTCTTTGCCTTCTTTTAACGAAATCGAATTCACGACACCTTTCCCTTGTACCACTTTCAAACCCGCTTCGATGATTTCCCATTTGGAACTATCAATCATCACGGGAACACGAGCAATATCGGGCTCCGCGGCAATCAGATTTAGGAACTTGGTCATGGCTTGTTCGCCATCGAGCATTCCTTCGTCCATGTTGACGTCGATGATTTGTGCGCCACCTTCTACTTGAGCACGGGCAATGTCAAGGGCTTCTTCATACTTTTCTTCTTTAATTAAACGAAGAAATTTACGCGATCCTGTTACATTGGTTCGTTCACCAACATTGACAAAGTTGGTTTCGGGTGTAATAATTAAAGGCTCTAGACCAGATAATTTTAAGTGTTTCGTTTCTGACATTTTATTTTATTTTACCACAAAAGGCACAAATTTTAACCACAGATTAAACAGATTGTTACGGATTTTTAATTCGATTCAACAAGTACATTTCGGGGTTTGAACTCACGAGCTACTTCCGCAATCGCTTTGATGTGCTCTGGCGTAGTGCCACAGCAACCCCCAATAATGTTGACTAAATTATCTTTCAGATACTCTCTAATTAACGCCTGCATTTCATGCGGTGTTTGATCGTATTGACCAAAAGCGTTGGGCAAGCCCGCATTGGGATGTGCCGAAATATTGAGTTGAGTATTCATAGCCAAACGTTGCAAATACGGTTTTAACTGATCGGCCCCAAGCGCACAATTAAAACCAACACTCAACAATGGAATGTGCGAAATTGAGATTAAAAAAGCTTCAACGGTTTGCCCTGAAAGTGTTCTTCCTGAAGCATCGGTAATCGTTCCGGAAACCATAACTGGAATGTCTAAATTGCGTTCTTCTTTGACTTCTTCTATGGCAAAAAGAGCGGCTTTGGCGTTCAGGGTATCAAAAATAGTTTCTACCAAAAGTACGTCGCAACCACCATCGATGAGCGCTTCAACTTGCTGCTTGTAGGCGATTTTTAAATCGTCAAAAGTAACGGCGCGATAGCCGGGATCATTGACATCGGGACTCATAGAAGCCGTTCGGTTGGTTGGTCCAATGGAACCTGCCACAAAACGAGGTCGATCAGTAAACTCATCGGCAACTTCACGGGCAATTTTAGCCGACTGGTAGTTGAGTTCATACACCAAATCTTCCATATGGTAATCGGCCATTCCGATGGTTGTTCCCGAAAAGGTATTGGTCTCTACGATATCGGCGCCAGCTTCAAAATACAAACGATGTACTTGCTTCACGGCTTCGGGTTGCGTGATGGACAACAAATCGTTGTTTCCTTTTAATGGATGAGGAAAATCTTTGAAGCGCTCGCCACGGAAATCTTCTTCAGAAAAGTTATTGCGTTGCAACATGGTTCCCATGGCTCCGTCGAGGACAAGAATACGCTCTTGAATGGCTTTCTCTATTTTGGTCATATTGTATATTTTTAATTGTAAAAGTTCATTTTAAGAAATACGTACTTTGAAAATCAGATGCCTAATCCCAACCTATTGGAAACATGGCCTGATGGAAACGCCATTCTGGCACTGCGAGTAACTCGGCAACTTTATTAAAGATTGCTTCGCTCTGCTCGCAATAACAGCTACAGCATACAGCAGAAAATGGCTTCTGAAAATCAAAAAGCATTTCTTAAGGTCTGTGTTATCGTGAAAAGTGGGAGAGAATTCTCGTGGTTATCTTTGCTTAAATTACTTTAAACTAGAATGTAGCACCTTCTAACAGTTTAGGGTTGCTAAGCTTTCATTGGGTCTATTCCCTCCAGCTTTCGTGATAACAATCAACATGTATATGAACACTGCAAAGTAAAAGCATAGAAATGGATTTTGCAAGGGTTTACTAAAATAAAAAACCTACAACGTTGTAGTGCTGTAGGTTTTGGGGTTGAGTTAGTTGGAAAATAAAAATTGTTGGTATTTGTATTGTATAGAATTATAGAATAAAATGGCAAAAAACAGGACAGTTATGGGAATAACCGTTTTCATCTGCTGTTGTTTTTGTTTGTACTTGCAATTAAAGCTACATGGGTCCTAATGAGCTTACAACCAAATCGCCTCTTTGATTGAAATGTTTTCTGCTATTTTTAAAATATCCGTCAGTACACCTCGAGCCGTTACCGCCCTACCTGCGCCTGCACCTTGAATGACGATTGGAATTTCGCCGTACGATTGGGTGTACATTTCAATGCTATTATCTGCGCCCTTGAGTTGGCCTAAAGCTGAATTTTGGGGTTCAGAAACCAATTTCACTTCGAGTTGCTGCGTAGCTACGTCGATTTCACCAATATATCGCAACACATGTTCGTCAGCTTGGGTAATTTTGGCAATTTGAAACGGTTTATCAAACAACGATTTATTAACTGAATAATTCGCTTTGGAGGTTGTTTCGTTGAGTTCAGGCAATAAAAGCGATTTGATTTTGATGTCGGAGAATTCCAATTCCAAACCAATTTCGCGTGCTAAGATGAGTAATTTTCGAGCCACATCATTTCCGGATAAATCTTCCCGCGAATCGGGTTCGGTCAACCCTAATTTCTCGGCTTCTTGTAGTATACTTGAAAAAGAGTTGTCTTCGTTTGAAAAGCGATTGAAAATGTAGCTCAACGAACCCGAAAAAACGCCTCTTATTTTAGTAATTTTTTCGCCAGAATTGTACAAATCATTAATGGTTTTAATTACAGGCAAACCTGCTCCAACATTGGTTTCGTACAGAAAAATTTTGTCAAACTTCTTCAAATTGCGGCGAAGTTCTTTGTAAAAATCAAAGTGTAAGGTATTGGCCTTTTTGTTGGCCGCTACTATATTAAATCCGCTTTGAATCAGAGGGATGTAGTTTTTTATTATGTCTTCGCTGGCAGTAGCATCAACTGCAATCAGGTTCTCTAGTTGATGCTCTTGCACGTAGCTCAGGATATCATCGATGGTGTAAGGAATTGCTGATTGTGCGAAATTGGCCTCCCACTGATTTTTGAGTCCCTCTTTTTCAAAAAAAGCCAATGTCGAATTGGTGATAATTGGAAAACGGAGCTCGATATTTTTCTTTTCGAGAAAGAAATTTTGACTTTCTATCACCTGATTAATCAGTGTGCTTCCGACGTTTCCGATACCAAAAAGCACTATATTTATTCTAATTGTTGACATATTCTAATTGTTTTTGAGTGTTAAAAATTGGCGCTAATAGTTGAGCCAATTGTTCGAATTCGATTAAAAATGCATCATGCCCGTGAACCGATTGAATCTCGTGATAAAAAACCGACTCTTTTAGCTTTTTTAACTCAACATACGTTTGGTAGTTTTCTTCGGGAATAAAAAAATAATCTGTGTTGACTGCAACTAGATGAATACTTGCATTGATGGGTTCTACTACCGTCAATAATGAACCCCTTCCTCTTGTGATATCATTCGTTTTTAAGAGATGGTTCATTAACTTGTACGAAGACAAACGAAAGCGATTTTTGAGTTTTACTCCATGATTAAGCAGCCAATTTTCAATTTGAAACACAGCTTGAACCTCAGTTCTACTTCTTTGAAAACGCTGATTTATTGACTCTGGAGTGCGGTAGAGCAGCATGGCATGCAAACGAGCGTTGGCTATAGGATCTTTGGAACTATTTAGAATTTGATCTTGAATAAGTACATTGGCAATTACCCAATCGGTGGCTTTCCAATCGGAGGCAATAGGGATTAGATTTTGCACTTTATTGGGCTGAAGAACCGTCATTTCCCAAGCTACAGCACCACCCAAGCTACCGCCTATGATGGCAAAAACCGATTCTACTTGTAAAAAAAATAATCCTTCCCAAAAAATTCGGGCAACATCCCTAACTGAAAAATCGCGGTAATTTTCTAAGGTATGTGCTGGATTACCATCATAACCATTTCCGGGTATGTTGAACGCAATAACTGTAAATTTTTCTGTATCAATGGTTTTGTTTTGACCTATCAGATCGTTCCACCAGCCTGTGTCGCCAGCAACATTTGAATTTCCAGTCAACGCATGATTGACCACAACAATAGGAGCATTGCCCAATGGCTGACCAAATGTTTGGTAAAATAGAGGCAAATACCGATAGTTTTTTCCTGTTTCCAATGTAAACTCAAACAAATCTATTTTTTTCAAACTTTTCATATTTACTTTTTTTAAAAGACTGCCCTCAAGTTTTATCTTGAAGACAGCCTTCAACAAACAAAAACCTAAACAAATTTTTCTATGGGTAATGAAGCAAACACTTCGCTTAAGTCTGCTTTTAAATCTTCGATATCTTCTAAGCCTACTGATAAGCGAATCAAATCTTTGGTCACTCCTGTAGACTCTTGCTCCTCTTGGCTGAGTTGCTGATGCGTGGTGCTAGCCGGATGAATTATGAGCGATTTGGTATCGCCAATGTTGGCCAATAGAGAAAAGAATTTGGTTTGGTCGGCCACCTTTTTTGCCGCTTCAAATCCGCCTTTCAACCCAAATGTAACGATGCCACTCTTTCCTTCAGGCAAGTATTTATCGGCAAGTTCTTTGTATTTTGAGGTTTCTAAACCCGGATAATTCACCCAAGCGACTTCTTCTTGTTGCTGTAACCATTGGGCTAGAGCTAAGGCATTTTGGCTGTGTTTTTTGATTCGGATTTCTAATGTTTCTAATCCTTGTAAGGTTTGAAAAGCATTGAACGGACTCAAAGCAGCGCCAAAATCGCGAAGCCCTTCAATTCGAACTTTAGCGATGAATGAAGCTGCGCCTAATGCTTCATAGTATTTTAAGCCATGATAACCCGGTGATGGTTCGGTGAATTCTGGAAATTTACCGTTACTCCAGTCAAATTTTCCTGTATCAATAATTACACCACCCAACGAGGTTCCGTTTCCGGTAATGTATTTAGTTAATGAGTGAATGACAATATCTGCACCGTATTGGATAGGATTTAAAAGATACGGAGTTGCTACAGTGTTGTCTACAATAAAAGGCACTTTGAATGCTTTGGCTTGTTGCCCAATCGCTTCCAAATCGAGTACATCCAATTTCGGATTTCCTAGGCTTTCAACAAAAAAAGCTCTAGTGTTTTCTTGTGCTGCTTTGGTGAAATTTGCTGGATTTGACGGATCGACAAAAGTGGTAGTGATTCCGAGTCTTGGTAATGTTACATTCAACAAATTGTATGTTCCACCGTACAAACTGTTGGAAGCCACGATGTGATCGCCTGCTTTGAGAAGTACCAATAAAGCAGTTGCAATGGCAGAAGTACCCGATGCAGTTACTACCGCACCTATTCCGCCTTCTAATGCAGCCAAACGCTGTTCAAGAACGTCATTTGTGGGGTTGTTTAATCGTGTGTAGATGAATCCAGCTTCGGCCAAACCGAATAAATTGGCGGCGTGATCGGAATTGTTAAAAACGTATGATGTCGTTTGGTAGATGGGAACTGCTCTTGTTCCTCCGTTTTTGGTTACATCGTGTCCTGTGTGAAGTGCCTTAGTGGCAAATTTTTGTGTGCTCATGATTTTTAGAATTTAAGATTAGTAGAATGTTAGATTTTGATTTTATGCTGAACGATAGGATTAAAAAAAAAGTCCTTTTGGATGGCTTACCAAAAGGACTTCAAGGCTGTAGTTATACAAACTACTTAAGTCTTTCGCTTTTGGCAATGGGATATAGCGATACAACAACACATCATGTGTAGCATCATTTGATTGTTTGCAGTATTTATTTTTGTTGTGTGCATTGTTTTATTTTGTTTTCGCTGTAAATAATTTTTTTGAGTGTGAATGGAACATAAAAAAACCTCCGCGTCATGCAGAGGTTTACTTGTATATTTTTAGAAACTAAAAACTATGCAATAAGTGTCCTCTGCGGAATCTTCCACATCATACAACACATATGGCACATTGTAAAGTTCATTTTCTTCTGTTTTGGTTAGGCAAACTTCAGAACAAATTTTGAATTAACCAAACCTAAATCGAAATTTTAACATTTAAAAATTTGGATTATATATTTAAATACTACGTATTTAGATTTTGAAAAAGGACGTTAAAAAAATAAAAAAAGTAAAATTGTTTTTTGTTTTCAAAATAGTCTTTATACATTTGCACCCGAAATTGAGAGGAAAAATTTGAACTGATTGCAACCTCATAAAAAAATGCTAAAGCAGACTTCTTCTTTAGCGTTTTCATTGCACCAGTCTTTTTTCACAAAATTAGTATTAACAAATCTGAAGGCAATTCAGGTTAAAAAATTATATTATGGCTTATTTATTTACATCGGAGTCGGTAAGCGAAGGACATCCGGACAAGG
>CAZAJH010000085.1:5214-7756 GCA_964485385.1 uncultured Flavobacterium sp. | reverse complement strand
GTGCGGCACTAGAAAGCGAAGGAGATGTAGCTAAAGGGGAAGCAATCAACAACGGAATTGTTTACTTAATGGCGATTCCCTATATTTTGGTTGGAGCTCTTGGTTTGGTAGTTTATAAAATGTACGCCAAGAAAAAAAGCAAGCCATCTTAGTCCATACCGTCAATACTCAAATTCATTTTACCCGACGCTTTGATGAACGCAATAATGGCTTGGTTGTTTAATTCAACTTTTTCAAATTCAAAGTCGTCTAAGGTTCCGTTAACAAAAACACCTTTCATAGGCGAAAAATTATTGAGGTAGGGAAGCATGTTTTTCTTCGCCTCTTCCAGGTTTTCTTTGATCGAATAACGACAGTTTTCTTGGATCTTCTTTAAAATTATACCTTGCAAAAGCCAATTTGCGGTTTTGGTTAATAATCCTTTTGAGTTTAAAACATAGTCCAAATTTTCAAAGTAAATTTCTTTGGTAATCGAATTGTAATTTGGAATTCCCGACAAATAAATCGTGCCATCTACAGATCCAGACATGTTCAATGCAATGATCATCTTGCCGTCTTTGTGCCATAAATCGACTTTATTGATGATTATTTTTCGACTCCCATTGGCAAATTCTTTTCCTTGAAAGTTTTTAGTCATTATTCGTGAAGCACTTTCGTAGGTAGAAACCGCTGCAATTGTCGCAGTTGTTTTATTGGGCATTTTGCTTACTGGTTTAAAAGTAATGGCTTCGCGATTGAATCCGGATTTTGGCATTTGTCCCACCAAAGTTTGCATGTTGCATTTCAAGCCTAAGTTCATCGAAACAGTACTATTTTTTAGCATCGCGTCGGTATTGTAAACTTCCACTGGAACCATTTTAAACCAAGTTTCATAAGTTGCACTGGTTTCAATGGGTGTGCTAATATTTTGCAATACATCCAAAACGTAAGGTTTAAAATCGCAAGTTTTATCAATTGCCTCGTCTATTTTTTTTGCCATTTTATTCTTGAAAATGGATAGTGTAGGCGATAAGATATATGTGATAGGAACTTTTTTGCCGGCCACCAAAATAGTCGGACTCTCGGACCATTCAAAATCTTCGATTGTCGATTGCGTTGTCATTTTGAAATTTGACAACGTAACATTACTCAACAAGGTAATGGTTCCGTTTGCCTCAATTTCTCTCGTATCATTTAAACCCATAAAATCGGTACCGTATTTGAATTTGGCCCAAATTTTTAGTGGTAAAACAGATTCGATTTTGCCGTTTTTTTCAATTAACTTTATGGAAGCCATTTTCCAAATTTTCATCTCCGATTTATCGTCGTTCATGTCAGAGTCTTCATAAATTAAGCCAGTCAACGCCTTATTCAATTGATGTTCTACTTCCTTCAAAGTAATTTCCATGGGCATATTGACAAACGATGTAGTGGTGTTGTACACAACGGGAGCATTTAGGGAAGGTTCGGGTTTTAAAGCGTCTATTTTTTTTGAGGTTGAACAACCAAAAAGAATCGATAACAGGAGTAAGTATACAATTTTCTTCATTTTATCATTGGAGTTTTTGGTTTCAATTATAATTTCTAACCTTAAATTAGCGAGGTGAATGTAACAAAAAAAACAAAATCACGTCTGATAAGAAAAAGTTAATTTCCGTTTTTCTCAATTTAATAAATTAAATTTGTACCACCGCATTCACTCAAATTAAATGCCAAATTTTATGAAGAAATTTTTTCTTTGCGCAATACTTTTTCTAATGGCCAATTATACACTAATGGCACAAGCCAAAAAATGGTCGCTAGAAGAGTGTGTTGATTATGCCTTAAAGAACAACATCAGTGTGAAGCAAACCGAATTGGATGTAAAAACAACCGATATTGATAAAAAAGCGGCTTTTGGTAGTTTTTTACCAACATTAAATGCAAGTGCATCACATTCTTGGAATATTGGTTTGAACCAAAACATAACCACGGGTTTGTTAGAAAACCAAACCACTCAGTTTACTTCAGCCGGAATTAATTCGAGTGTAGATATTTACAACGGATTACAAAATCAAAACCGCTTGCGAAGAGCCAATCTTTCTAAAGTTGCCGCACAGTATCAGTTAGATAAAATGAAAGACGATATTTCGCTGAATATTGCCAATGCCTATCTGCAAATTCTATTCAACAAAGAATCGGTAAAAGTGCAGCGGGAGCAATTGTCTAATGATGAAAAGCAAGAAATAAGAACAAGTGAACTCGTTGATGCGGGTCTGGTACCTCGAGGCGATTTGTTAGACGCAAAAGCAACGGTTGCAGCCGATAAACAACGCTTGGTAGCTGCCGAAAACGCTTTGTTTTTATCAAAAGTTAGTTTGGTCCAATTGCTTCAATTAGAAGATTACAAAGACTTTGATGTTTCTGAAGAAAATGTTGCTGTTCCTCAAAGTGCCGTGATGCTGCAAAGTCCAGAGGCCATTATAGACAAAGCAAAACAAAGTAGAGTGGAGATAAAATTGGCCGATACCAATGTAGAAATCGCCCAAAAAGACATCAAAATAGCTAGAGGTGCTTTTCAGCC
>CAZAJH010000085.1:0-5114 GCA_964485385.1 uncultured Flavobacterium sp. | reverse complement strand
TTGCTAAAAAACAAGCCGAACTCGATTTAGAGCGTAGTGTATACAATGCGATAACCGATGCCAAAGGAGCAATGAACAGCTATGAATCGGCAAAAGTTGCATTGGAAGCCCGAACAGAAGCCTATAATTATGCTAAAGAAAGATATGCTGTTGGCATGATGAATTCATTCGATTTTAATCAGGCGCAAACCTTATATTTCAACGCGCAATCTGAAGTTTTACGAACAAAATTTGATTATATTTTTAAAATAAAATTGGTAGAATTCTACTTCGGAATCCCAATTAAACCCTAAAACAAAACGCCATGTTAAGAAAAAAAGGACTGCTAATTTTAGGAGCTTTTGTAGTTGTAATTGTTTCTCTTGTTTACTTTTCTAAAACAGGAAAAATTGGAAATAGAGACAAAGGAATTGAAGTAGAAACAGCAGAGGTAAATGAAATTACAATAGTAGAAACCGTCTCGGCAACTGGAAAAATTCAACCTGAAATTGAGGTTAAAATTTCTTCTGAAGTTTCGGGAGAAATCATCGCTTTGCCTGTCAAAGAAGGACAAGTTGTTAAAAAAGGTCAGTTGTTGGTAAAAATAAATCCCGATTTGTATACGTCAGGGTACAACAGAACGGTTTCTAATTTGTCGGGTACAAAAGCAGCTTTAAGTCAGGCAGATGCTAGTTTCAAAGAAGCCAAAGCCAGTTATGAAAGAAGTAAAACACTTTATGACAAAGGAATCATTTCTAGGTCGGAGTGGGACAAAGCAGTTGCGTCGTACGAGGTGGCAGTTGCGAACAAACAATCGGCTTACTTTCAGGTAAAAAGTGCAGATGCCACTGTAAGAGAAGCTAAAGACAACTTAGGTCGAACGACAATATATTCGCCAGCTGATGGAACGATTTCGATGTTGAATGTTGAATTGGGGGAACGCGTTTTGGGTACTCAGCAAATGACTGGAACAGAAATTTTGCGCGTTGCCAATTTGAACAATATGGAGGTTGAAGTAGATGTGAATGAAAACGATATTGTCAAAATTAATGTAGGCGATTCGGCTAATGTTGAAGTAGATGCTTACCTGAAAAAAGAGTTCAAAGGAATTGTGACTAGTATTTCAAACTCGGCAAGTACAGCTGTTACAGCCGATCAAGTGACCAATTTTAAGGTGAAAGTACGTATCTTAAAAGAATCGTATATGGATTTGTTGGAAGGAAAACCAGAAACGTATTCGCCCTTTCGCCCCGGAATGACTGCCACAGTTGACATTATCACAAAAAGGAAAGAAAAAGTTGTAGCAGTTCCCATTAGTTCTATTGTAATGAAATCAGATACTACAGCTACCAAAAAGTACGTGGTAGAAGACGATACGGAAGCCAACAAGGTAAAAGCAAAAACCGATAAGAAGTACGAATGTGTCTTTGTCAAGGTAGGCAATAAAGCCAAAATTAGGATTGTAAAAACAGGTATACAAGACGATTCGAATATTGAGGTGATTTCCGGACTCCAAAAAGGAGATGTTGTTATTACTGGGCCATACAAAACCGTGAGCAAAGAACTTAATTCGGGAGATAAGGTGGAAATAATGAAAAAGAAGGACAAAGAATCGGAAGAAGAAAATAGTAAGTAATGTTTATTTTAAACCTAGAAACAGCTACCAAGAATTGTTCAGTTGCTTTAGCTAAAAACGGGCAAACCATAGGTTGCAAACAGATTGCCGATCAGAATTATTCGCATGCTGAGAAATTGCATGTTTTTATTGATGAGTTACTCCAAACATCAGGCGTTGCCTACCGCGATTTAAAAGCAATTGCGGTGAGTAAAGGACCTGGTTCTTACACGGGTTTGCGCATTGGCGTTTCGGCTGCCAAAGGATTGAGTTACGCGCTGAATATTCCGTTAATTTCAATTGATACACTGGCTGTTTTGGCTCATCAAATTCAAGTCGAAGAAGGTCTCATTGTTCCCATGATTGACGCCAGAAGAATGGAAGTTTATTCGGCAATTTTTGATAGCAAAGGAAATAAAGTTAGAGCGGTTGAAGCCGAAATTTTGTCGGAAACTAGCTTTGCTACATATTCTGAAACCTTACATTTTTTGGGTGATAGTAATGAAAAAGCTAAAACCGTTTTACAACAATCTAACTTCGTTTTTCACGACCAAAACGTGTTTCCTTCAGCCCAAGAAATGAGTGCTTTGTCGTATCAAAAATACCTCACAAATGATTTTGAAGATGTGGCTTATTTTGAGCCCTATTACTTAAAGGATTTTTTGATGACAAAGTAATCATTGTTTATGCCTGACGAGCAAAAGGTTGAATTGTAATTCCTTCCTCATCAAATACGGTTTTACAATTTTCCAAAACGGCTGACGAGACTTCTAGGTAATCTTCATTGTTACACCATGGTCTAATGGCCAACTGAATGGCATTATCGGTCAGGTTTTTTACAATAACTGTGGGTTCTGGATTTTTCAATATTTTTGGATGCGATAGCATAACGTTCATAACAACTTCTTTGGCTTTCTGCAAATTGGTATCATAAGAAAGGGCAAAAACCATATCTGCTCTTCGGATGCCTTCTACCGAGTAATTGGTAATCACTCCGTTGGATAAAACACCATTAGGAACAAAAATAGTGTGATTGTTATCGGTGACAAGTTTGGTTACAAAAATTTGAATCTCTTTTACAGTGCCAATTACGCCTTGTGCCTCAATAGTATCGTTTACTCTAAATGGCTTAAATAAAATGATGAGGACACCGCCAGCAAAGTTTGACAAAGAACCTTGCAATGAGAGGCCAACAGCCAATCCGGCAGCTCCTAAAATCGCAACAAATGACGACGTTTCGATACCTAGCCTTGAGATAAAAGTGACGAATAAAAGTACTCTTAATGCCCACAACAAGCTATCGGCAAGGAATTTAGATAGTGTAGGATCCAACTCTTTTTTGACCATTATTTTCTTTACCAATCGATTGATGAAACGAATGGCATATAACCCCAAAAACAATATCAGTAAAGCTGAAATTAATTTGGGAGAATAGTCAATTAGTAATCGGATAAATCCCGAAATATAATCGTTGAGTGAGCTGATTTCAATTGTTTTTTTCATACTATAAAAAAATCACGCATAAGTAGCGTGATTTTAATTTTTTTACAAAAGTAGAAATTTTGGATTAATCTGCATTTTCATCAGCAGGTTTTTCGGGTTCACCATCTGTAAATTCATTCACTTTATCTTTCACAGTGTGAATTGCATTGCTCGCCATGTCTTCGGCTTTCTCTGCAAATTCACTTACTTTTTCTTTAACTGTATCAACAGCATTTTCAATTGCTTCGCCAGCTTGAGGCACGTATTCGCTTACTTTTTCTTTTGCAGTTTCGGCAAAATCTTCTACTTTGTCTACAATAGGCGCGGCCACTTCTTTTGCCTTTTCGATGGCGTCTCCAGCCAAATCTTCGGCTTTATCTGCAATGGCATCAACACTAGCATTGGCCTTGCCAAATAGGTTCTTAAAAAAACTTCCTATTCCCATATTCTTTAGTTTTTAGTTAATAATGATGCAATTATACATATTTAATTGGAACAAAGCCATTTTAGCGGAAGAAATTACTCAATTTCAAAGGTTAATTTTAAGTTTACACGGTACTCAGAGACTTTGCCGTCTACTACTTGAGCACTTTGTTCTTGGACATACACCGAACGAATATGCTTTAAAGATTTTGCTGCTTTAGCTACCGCTTTTTGTGTTGCGTCTTCCCAACTAACTTCTGAGCTAGCTAATACTTCGATTACTTTTAATACTGCCATAATTTCTTAAATTTAAATTGAAGAATAAAGTTAGAAAAAAAATCACAAAGAAAAGAACTTCAATTTCCTTTTTTAAAGTAGAATAATTTTTACAATTTATCGTTTTTTTACTATGAGATATTGCTAATAAATAGTAATTTGGCCCCCAAATTGTAACATAAGATGGTAGTGAACAAGAGTAAATTTGTTGTTTTGTTAGCCGTGTTTTTTTGTTTTTTTCTAAACAATCACGCAAGTGGACAAAATTTATTGACAAATGGTGATTTTGAAAGTGGTGGAAATGGTGTTGGATTTAATCTAAATGGTGCTGGGTATACCCTGATTACAGCACCTTTTTCAGGTACAACTTCTCCAGGTAATTATGCCTTTACCAACAACCCGCAACCTATGAATACCACTCATTTTTTAAATGGTGGAGATCACACAACGGGCACTGGTTTAATGATGGTTATTGACGGAAATTCAACAGGCGGTTCACAACGCTTTTGGAGAGCAGGAAGCAATGGTGGTGGTGTTTGTGGATTAACAGTTGGAGCCACTTATACATTTAGTTATTGGATAAAATCGGTATCTAATACAGTTGTAGATAATTCGACCAGAGCTTTAATTGGAATTCAATTTAATAACGTAAGTTCTTTTTCATTAGCTTCTGGGAATGCGTTAGCTCCTCTACCAGCTTCAGGTTGGCAACAAGTAACTTACACTTTTGTGCCCTCAAATTCATGTGTCAATATTGAAATTTGGAACGATAATACCAATCCAGTTGGAAATGATTTTGCTGTGGATGATTTTGCTGTTATTCCTCCGGCTGTTCCTCTATCTGGAACGTATTCAATCCAGAATATCTCATGCCCAAATGCCAACGATGGTAGTATCGTAGCTTATGGTATAGGTGGGATTCAACCCTATGTTTCCTATACTTTATCTGGAGTGTCTAATCAAACCAACAATACAGGTGTATTTACAGGATTGGCTCCTGGGACTTATTCGGTATCCATAACTGATAGTAATGTTCCAGCAGCAACAGTAACACTCAACGGAATTATTGTTGCACCTGCTCCCAATTTGGTTGTCACTTCGCCCGTAGTAATTTGCCCTAATGGTTCCACTACTTTAAGTGTGAGTGGAGGTAGTAACTACACATGGACAGCCTCGCCAACAGATGCTTCCCTTACAACACCAAATAGTGCAAACCCAACGGTTAGCCCGAATTTGACAACAACTTATTCCGTTACTTCAACTGTAACAACAAATTCTAATTTGATTTACAATGGAGATTTTTCGTTGGGGAATGTGGGTTTTGATACAGATTATCAAT
>CAZAJH010000084.1:0-7770 GCA_964485385.1 uncultured Flavobacterium sp. | reverse complement strand
AAACTGGTTGAGCCCCAACCAAATCAATCACAGCAGTATAAGTTGGGTAACCTGGGTTGGGAATGAGCACTTCATCGCCTTCGTTTAAAAAAGCCATGGCCACATGAAAGATACCTTCTTTGGAACCCATGAGCGGTAAAATTTCAGAATTCCAATCCAACGTCACACCAAAGCGATTTTGATAAAAAGATGCAAAACCTTGACGCAACTCAGGAATACCTTGATAGCTTTGGTATTCGTGCGCTTTGGCATCAAACATAGCGTTTTGAATCGCTACAATTACGGCAGAATGTGGAGCCAAATCAGGGCTACCAATTCCCATATTAATGATGGGTTTGCCTTGTGCAATCAACTGATTGACTTCACGTAATTTTCGGGAAAAATAGTATTCCTGAACACTTTCTAATCGTTGGGCTGTTGTAATCATACTATTAAATTTCAATGGCAATGACAATAGCAATTTGAATAGCTAGCAGTAATTACTGCTTTTGTTTTTTGAAATTGTCGTTGGTATTTTTATTGATATTGTGATTGATATTGTGATTGATATTGTAAGTGCTACTATATTCGCCTAATACTTTAAAATGACTGGTCAAAAACTCTAAAATTTTGATGGCTTTTTCAAAATACTTGTACTTTTCAAAAACTACATCTACAAAAAAAGAATATTGAAAAGGCAATTCAATAATAGGCATCGATTGAATTTTGGTTAAATTCAACTTACAATTGGTCATTACATTCAAAACGGCGGCCAAGCTGCCTGGTGTATCCTCTAATTCAAATTTTATTGAGGCTTTATTAATGGTTTGGGTTGCACTCGCATTAGCTTCTTTACTAATTATAAAAAAACGGGTTTTGTTGTTATTGACCGTTTGGATTTCGGGTACAATAATGGACAAATCATAGAGTTCTGCTGCCACTTTACTCCCAATCGCAGCTATTCCTTTCGATTGATTTTGATGTATACGACGTGCAGTTTCGGCTGTGTCTTTGTCTTCGACCAATTTGATGTGTGGTTGCTTTTTCAAAAAATCCATGCATTGCAAAAGCGCCATAGGATGCGAATGTACTTCGGTAATTTCGTCTAACTTTTGACCGTTGAGTGCCATTAAATTTTGAACAATATCCAAATAGAATTCGCCTACGATATGCAGATTATTGTGGTCTATCAGAGCGTAATTCGGAAGAATGGCTCCTGCTATCGAGTTTTCAATAGCCATAACCGCCAATTGCGATTGGTTGATGAGTAAACTATCAACTACTGCTTCAAACGATAAACATTCAACAACAGCTACATTTTCTTGGAAATACTCCAAGGCAACTTGATGGTGAAACGACCCTTTGATTCCTTGTATGGCTACTTTTTGCTTCATAGTATTCAAAAAAAAATCCCGATTCGCATCGGGATTGTGTTTTATAGTTGTTTTCAAAATTTATTTTTTGACATATACCAAAACCAATCCCTTTTTCTGTCCGAAGAAGAAATAAAAGAAATAGTTGTAATATGTTGCAAAATTTGAATTCATTGATGTATTTCTGTTAGGCTAAAATAGGAAAAAATGGTAAACTTCTGTAAAAAATGTAAAAAAAGTTACGAAGTCGTTTTCGTAGATTTGCTATTGTATTATAATTTTTTAATGCGAGTTGGAGTATCTATTCCATTTATTATCGAAATGGAACTCATTGCTATCGCTTTTATAATCTCGGTCATGTTATCTAAATCTAGAGTGTTTACCTCGTCAGTTAGTTTATGGTAATTCGGTTCATTATCCATTTTGGAGGTAGAAATCGTATGAGCAGGAACCCCAATTGCAGCCAAACGGGCATTATCTGAACGGTAAAAAAGTTGCTCTCTTGGATAAGGATCTTCGTAGAAATTGAAATTGGTACCTTTTAAATTTCGTTGCAAAATAGTTCCGAAATCCGATTTGTCAAATCCGGTGATGTAGGCCGAATTTCTCCCCCATTTGCTTTCTGTTCCAATCATTTCGATATTAAACATCGCCACGACTTGATCTTTGAGTATATTTCCTGAAAAGAATTCAGATCCTAGACCACCAATTTCTTCACCGGTAAAGGTGACAAAAATCAAGGTTCGTTCGTTTGAATTCAATTGTTTGAAATAATTTGCCAAAGCAATAACAGCGGTAACTCCTGAAGCATCATCGTTAGCTCCATTGTAAACTTTATCATTTTTGGTATTGCTTTTTCCGAACTTATTTTTAGTACCTAAATGGTCATAATGAGCTGAAAAAATCACATATTCGTTCGGTTTTGACTTACCTCGAATGATTCCGATCACGTTATTTGCTCGTTTACCCTCAACGGCAAATTCTTGTTTGTAACTTTTTGCACTAAAATAATAGTTCAATCCGATTTTTTGAAACTCTTTTTCTATAAAAGCCGAAGCCGAATCAATTCCGGGTGTAAAAACTTCTCTACCTTGCATTTTATCTGAAGCCAACTCGGTGACAATTCGGGTTACTTCATTTTTATCAATAGTTATGTTTTCTTGTGCTTTGGCAAAAAGAACAAAAAAGAGGGCGATCAAAACGTGCTTTTTCATAGTTAAATTTATTTCAAATATAGTGATAATAACAAAACTATATAAATGGGTATACTGATAATGAAAGTTAAAAGTAAAAAATTACATACAGAAATAATTCAATTCTTAAAATCAATCATTAATTAGTACATTTGCTTTAAATATCCCATTATGTCAATAGAAGTTCAACACATTTCCAAAAGTTATGGCGCTCAAAAGGCGTTAGATGATGTTTCCTTTTCGGTTAAAAAGGGAGAAATTGTAGGTTTTTTAGGTCCGAATGGTGCTGGTAAATCAACTTTAATGAAAATTTTGACCACCTACATTACGGCTGACCAAGGCACTGCTAGTGTCAACGGAAATGATGTTGCTCAAAACCAAAAAGCGGTTCAACTTTCGGTGGGTTATTTGCCCGAGCACAATCCGTTGTATTTGGATTTGTATGTAAAAGAATATTTGGAGTTCAACGCAGAAGTATACAAAGTAGCCAAATCACGTATCGATGAAGTGATCGCATTAACAGGATTGACTCCAGAAAAACACAAGAAAATAGGTCAACTTTCTAAAGGTTACCGTCAGAGAGTGGGATTAGCTACTGCATTACTACACAACCCCGAAGTATTGATTTTGGACGAACCAACTACAGGTTTGGATCCGAATCAGTTAGTGGAAATTCGCCATGTGATTAAAAATGTAGGAAAAAATAAAACCGTTTTTTTGTCTACGCACATTATGCAGGAAGTGGAAGCCATTTGCGATCGCGTGATTATTATCAATAATGGTAAAATTGTCACCGACAAGCAGCTTGACAAATTGGTTTCTGAGGCTGTTGAACAGGTAATTGAAGTGGAATTTGACCAAAATATAGCTCCCGAATTACTGGCAAAATTACCCTATTTGATTGCATCAAAAAACACCGCAGGAAATAGTTGGGAATTGACCTTTGAAACCGACAACGATATGCGATCTCAACTGTTTGATTTTGCCCAAGAAAACGGTTTAAAAACCCTTCAATTGTCGTTGAAGAATAAAAATTTGGAAGCCATCTTTAGGGAAAAAACAGCTAAAAAGTAATTTTCCTGAAAACGGATTACTGAACACTAATTAGGCCCAACTGCCCTAGCCCTGATTGAAGTGGAAAGCTTTTTGGTTACGAAAACCCTGTTTTTGTTACCGAAAAAAGCGACCGGATGGAAGCTCTTTTTAGGGTTACAAAAACGGTTGTCGTACCAAAAACTTGCAACAAAAAGCAGGAAAAGCTTCTAAATAATTAATTGAAAATCAGCTGTCCTTGGTATAACTGTTGCACGTTGATACTGGGTGGAATTTGGGTCAAAATTACATTTCCCGTACTGTTAATCACTCCAAAAATACTGTTCAAAGGTCTTACAATCATGTCATTAGAACCACGGTGGTAAACCTCAATTTGGTCTGCATATAAGAAGTTAGCGTCTATTCGCGTATCGCCAGCCCATATGAAAAAGTTGGCTTGTTGGGTAGATCCAGCGATGTAAAACCGTGACACATTATTGGATTCAATTTGCAGTACATCATTGTTTACACTCAAGTAAAAATCGCCCGTTCCTGCTCCTTCCAACCGGTCGGCATTGCTATCAAACGAATACAATTTGAGTGTAGGAAACGTTAAGATTCCCTCAGAACTGATGTTTCGATCGGTTTTAGAATAGATTTCTTCAAGCTTTGGTGTTGTCACACGCACTTTGGTTTGTCCAAATTCGCGCACCCAATTGCAGGTTGTATTGTCTTTTAGGAACAGCACTTTACCTTCTCTACGCACTTCTATATCGTTGATTAAATTGGACCCTGTTTCAATTGTGACTTTAAAAACAGGACCCTGGCTTACAATGAGTTCAATTCCTTTTTCAACATAAATTTTTCGGATGGAATCGTTGGAAGTGGGCATATCGATGTAGACTTCGCGGGAGACAAACTCACCTGTAGATTCAACACATTCACTAGGTTTCTCACACGAAACTAAGTTAATAACAACGACCAGTAAAAAAGCTATTTTTTTCATAAAACTAATGTTATAAACGAACACCAACTCCAAATTCGAGAGCCTCAGCTAAGAACAAATGGGTTTTGATTGTGAATCCGGCAAATATTTTCTTGGTAATGTAGTATTTCATACCTATCCGATCATAAATCGAAATATCATTCTTGAACGGATCGTAGATGTAATATCCTATTTGCGCCTCAATCGAAAAACGATTCACAAACAATTCGTGACCCACAAACAAACCTACTCTTTTGTAATCGGTATTGGGATCTATGTTCAAATCGGGATAAGCGTTGGCTTTGAACCGAATGTAATCTCTAAAACTTTCGGTGAGAAATAATTCAGTTCCCAATTGCAAAGCACTTTTGCGCCCCAATCGTTTGTCGGCATAAAAGCCGATATGGTAAAACGGATACTGACCGCTGTTGATAACTGGGCTTTCATTAACTCCCGAGCGAAGTACAATATTATACTTTATAGGCTCACGAAATGATTTTCTATCAACAATAGTATCTTTGTTTTGGCTTTTACCGTCAAAATCGTAATTTACCCCCAAATTGAGCAAATAGGTATTGATACCGCTGTTGGGCGACTTGGTTCTTCCGTTGGAATAATGACAAAACATTACACCTGCATTCAATCCAAAACCTTTAAAAATATTGCTGCGTTGGTAGGTTAGTCCGATATTGGTATTGTCTAAAATAGAAGTTCCAAACGCTTTATTTTTACTATTATCGTATTTGTCGTAGGGATTGGTCACATAGGCAAAACCTTGCGCTAATTTGAGTTGAATACTGCGGTTGAGAAAATAAAAATTGTAGTGCATTCCTACAGCATAGGCTTCACCTAGGGCAGGAAGGTTGAAGTTTTGGTACAAAAAATAACCGCCATAATCGGGGAAGTTGTAAGCAGAATGCCACTCTTTAGTACCGTGAGTTTGACGCGAAAAACTCAGCATCAATGCATCGGGATGCGATTGCAAATGATACATATCAGGTGTATGAGGCAACACACTTCCTGACATTAAATTGATTTCGATAGCGTTAGTATCTTTGTAATCTTGTGCCCAAAGTGTGGTTGCAACCAACCCAACTAACAAGTAAATTTTCCTCATTCCAAATTTTTAAGTCCACAAATATAACAGAATATCTTTAGGAATTATAAAAAGATAAGGAGCGAACCTACTTGCCGACAGGTAGGTGGTTTGGGCTTTCTTGTGGTCGTCTTTCCTGCTTTTTGCTAAATTTTTAGACCTGACAGGTTTTCAAAACCTGTCAGGTCTACATGTTAAAACACGGCTGTGGCAATCGCTTTGATGTTTTCTGCTTTACCCATCGAGTAGTAATGCAATACTGGAATGCCAGCTGCTACCAATTCTTTGCTTTGGGCAATACACCATTCAATACCAATTTGTTTAACAGCATCGTTGTCTTTGGCTTTTACGACTTCCATAATCAAATCATCAGGCAATTCAAGGCTGAATCGGTGCGGAATCAAATTCAGTTGCTTTTTGGTAGCAATTGGTTTCAATCCCGGAATAATTGGCACCGTGATTCCTGCTGCTCTCACTTTGGCAACGTAATCAAAGTATTTTTTGTTGTCGAAAAACATTTGAGTGATGATATAGTCAGCGCCGTTTTTGATTTTTTGCTTTAAAAAATGGATGTCGCTATCCAAACTGGGCGCTTCCATATGTTTTTCAGGATAACCGGCAACTCCAATACAGAAATTGGTTTCGGCTGAATTTTTTAAATCTTCATCCAAGTAAATTCCTTTATTCAAATTACTGATTTGCAACACTAAATCGGTGGCGTACTCATTTCCTTCGCGTTCTGGTCGGAAGTACGTTTCATTTTTTAAAGCATCGCCACGAAGGGCAACCACATTGTCAATTCCGAGGAAATCCAAGTCGATAAGTAAATTCTCTGTATCTTCTTTGGTAAAACCACCACACAAAATATGCGGAATAGCATCAACATTGTATTTGTTTTGAATTCCGGCACAAATACCCACTGTGCCAGGGCGTTTCTTAACGATTTTCTTCTGCAATAATCCGTTGGACAATTCTTTGAACTCGTACTCTTCACGATGGTAGGTTACATCAATAAAGGGCGGATTAAATTCCATTAATGGATCAATACTATCAAAAATCGATTGGATGTTTTGTCCTTTCAATGGCGGTAAAATCTCAAAAGAGAATAGTGGTTTTCCGTTGGCGTTTTCTATGTGTTGGGTTACTTTCATTCTTTTTTAGTTTCAGGTTTCAGGTTTCAGGTTTAAAGTTTCAAGTTTCAGGTTTCAGGTTCTTTACTAACAACCTGAAACTTGAAACTTGAAACAAATTTTTACTCTGCTTTATTCGGTGACAACCATTTATTGGCTGCTTCAGTACTAATTCCTCTTCGTTTGGCGTAATCGATGATTTGGTCTTCTTTGATTTTTCCTAATCCAAAATACTTGCTTTCTGGATGTGCAAAATAATAGCCCGAAACAGATGCTGCTGGCCACATGGCCATACTTTCGGTCAATTTGACTCCAATTTCTTCTTCCACGTTTAACAACTTCCAAATAGTAGGTTTTTCTAAATGATCAGGGCAGGCTGGATAACCTGGTGCTGGTCGTATACCTTTGTATTCTTCGTTAATCAAATCGAGATTGGTTAGGTTTTCGTCTGAGGCATAGCCCCAAATTTCTTTACGCACTTTAAGATGCAGATACTCGGCAAAAGCTTCCGCCAGACGATCGCCCAAGGCTTTCACCAGAATTGAATTGTAATCGTCGAGTTGTTTTTCAAATTCGGCTGCTTTATCATCCACACCAAAACCAGTAGTTACACAAAAACACCCGATATAATCTTGTTTCCCCGATTCTTTGGGAGCTATAAAATCGGCCAAGGCAATATTTGGCGCACCAGCGGTTTTCTGGGATTGTTGGCGTAAGGTTAAAAAGTTTATGGTTTGTGGTTTATCGTTGATGACTTGCACCACCTCAACATCATCATCGTTGATGGTATTGGCTGGAAAAATACCGAGGATTCCTTTGGCCGTCAACCATTTTTCTGAAACGATTTGGTTGAGCATTTTTTGGGCATCATCAAACAATTGAGTAGCTTGTTCACCTACAACCTCATCGGTTAAAATAGCAGGATACTTCCCGTACAATTCCCACGAACTGAAAAAGGGCGTCCAGTCAATAAAATCGACTA
>CAZAJH010000083.1:0-7779 GCA_964485385.1 uncultured Flavobacterium sp. | reverse complement strand
ACCTGCCGATTTCGCTGAGTTAACAGAAGATTGGAACATTATTTCCTACACAGCGACCAAGATACAACTCGTTCATGTAAGCGGTGGTAATGGGGGAACCGATTACCTAACATTCGAAAAAAATTAATACTTCCAAAAACTCCTACTTTTGCTTGAAAACCCCATTTTACTGATGTAAAATGGGGTTTTTATTTGCTCACTTGGATAATTTTATGTTCCAAAACATGCAACTCCTTTCACAAGAAATGATTGCAATACTTGTAAATCAGCTATTGTAAAACACCTCGCTACAGTTGTGTTTTCGTTTTTAGCTCTATTGAATAGCATACAATTAACTTCATCCAATCTTTTTCGACTACACCACTATCAACTGATTGGTTATTGGATTGAAAATCGTTTGCTTCAACCAACCAAAAGGACGCCCTTTTTTTAAGTAAGGTCAACCTTTGGGAATAGTATGACTGGTTTTAGTGCAACACCTACATCAAACGGATTTCCAAAATAGATTTTAGTAGTTTACAGCTGCTAACCAATTACCATTTTAGGTGTTGGTTTTATTTTATCTTTTGATTTGCTTCAAATGAGTTTTTAAAAGGACTATTGAAAGACCAAAAGGTACTTTTTTACGATACCAAGAGACCAAAAGGCACGACAGATCAGAATAGTTATATTACACTGTAATGTTAAATAATTCACATTTTATCAGCTTTTTACTACCGTTCAAAAGGAGGCAATCGATTTGTAATAGGGGTAGAATTGATTGTCGTATTTCATCACGGGAATACGTATTACTATACATTGTATAACAAAAAAAACTGCCTAGTGTGTAGGCAGTTTCTTGTAGGTTAACGGATTTGAGGGTAGGTAAGCCGATTAGTTTTGGGGTTGACAGTTAATCGTCTAAGTCACATGAATCTTTAATTTTATCTTTGATTAGATGCGCTAAACTTTGATTTCCATCTGGATCATTCGGACTGATTTCAATGGTTCCATCTCCATTGCCATCAGTAGCAATACTAAAATCAACACTGCTGATTACGGCATTCAAATCGAAATCAAAAACAATTGTAGTGGCGTTGTTGGTTACAATAATGTTTTGATTGGTGTCTTCGTAATCAATTTCAAAATCTTCTTCAACATTGTGCCAAAATTCAAATGGAGTGCCATTAATTGTACCTTTGATTTCAATTGATTTATTGAACATTTCGCTACCAGAAGTTCTGTTTTTTGACATTTTAAATTCCACTTCTTTGTACACACCGCTTGGCACATTCAAAGAGGTAATTTCAGTGGTTCCGTTCAATAAATTCAATTCAAATGGACCTAGTAATTCAATGTCATCATCCGTTCCATAAAATCCATCTCCCGTTGAAAAATCATCGTCCATCTCAAATTCAATTTCTTTCAAATTGATTTTAAATGAGTTCAATGTTACCGCCGTATTAGCTCTAAATTCAACCAATCGATTAGCAACATAACTTGTTCTGGCCTTAATTGTCAAATTATCACTTGTTATTTGTTCGTCGTCTTTACTGCACGAAATACTTACCAAAGCGATAGAAAATAAACCGATTAATAATCCTTTGTTTTTCATAAAATTTAAATTTAGAGTTATTTAATTTGAATACGAAACAAACCACATCAAAAAAACCCTACCTATTTTTTTTTGCTTCAATCTTGTCTTTGAAACTAGGCAACTTTACGTTATATTTGCACTTTAAAAAAAGATTACTCATGTTTAATAATTTAAGCGATAAACTAGATAAGGCGTTCCATATTTTAAAAGGGCACGGTAAAATCACTGAAGTCAATGTAGCCGATACACTCAAAGAAGTGCGTCGCGCCTTGTTGGATGCCGACGTCAATTTTAAAATAGCGAAAGAATTTACCACAGCAGTAAAGGAAAAAGCAATAGGGCAAAACGTTTTGACCACTTTGGAGCCGGGTCAACTATTAGTTAAAATTGTTAAAGATGAGTTGACCGCATTAATGGGCGGTGATGCTTCGGGAATAAATCTCTCTGGTAATCCAACGGTTATTTTAATGTCAGGATTACAAGGTTCGGGAAAAACAACATTCTCAGGGAAATTAGCCAACTATTTAAAAACGAAAAAGAACAAAAAACCACTACTTGTGGCCTGTGATATTTACCGTCCAGCGGCTATCAATCAGTTGCATGTAGTGGGAGAACAAGTTGGCGTGGAAGTGTACTCGGAACCTGAAAATAAGAATCCAGTAGATATTTCACTCAAAGCGATTGCTTATGCCAAAGCAAATGGTTTTAATGTAGTTATCGTCGATACAGCAGGTCGTTTGGCTGTTGACGAAGAAATGATGACGGAAATTGCCAATGTCCACCAAGCGATTCAACCACAAGAAACCTTGTTTGTGGTGGATTCGATGACGGGTCAAGATGCCGTAAATACGGCTAAAGCTTTCAACGACCGACTCGATTTTGATGGTGTAATATTAACCAAATTAGATGGTGATACACGCGGCGGTGCTGCTATTTCCATTAAGTCGGTTGTAAACAAACCCATCAAGTTTATTGGTACAGGTGAAAAAATGGACGCCATCGATGTGTTCTATCCTTCGCGTATGGCTGATCGTATTTTGGGAATGGGTGACGTAGTTTCGTTGGTAGAAAGAGCCCAAGAGCAATACGATGAAGAAGAAGCGCGCAAACTACAAAAGAAAATCGCGAAAAACGAGTTTGGTTTTGACGATTTCTTGGCTCAAATTCAGCAAATCAAAAAAATGGGAAGCATGAAAGACCTTGTTGGAATGATTCCAGGAGCCAACAAAGCACTCAAAGATGTGGAAATTGAAGACGATGCGTTCAAACACGTAGAAGCTATCATCTACTCGATGACACCCAAAGAAAGAAGCAAACCAGCCATCATCGATATGAAAAGAAAGACCCGAATAGCTAAAGGTTCAGGTCGTAAAATCGAAGAAGTTAATCAGTTGATGAAACAATTCGAGCAAATGAGCAAAATGATGAAAATGATGCAAGGTCCCGGCGGCAAAAACATGATGCGCATGATGGGCGGCATGAAGGGAATGAAATAAAAAATTTGTTTCAAGTTTGAGGTTTCAAGTTATTGTTCTTAGTAAATCGACTTGAAACCTGAAACCTGAAACCTGAAACCAACAATAATGACTATTTTAGACGGAAAAAAAGTATCCGAAGACATCAAAAACGAAATCGCTGCTGAAGTTCAGAAGATGAAAGACAACGGCGAAAAAGTTCCGCATTTAGCAGCAATTATTGTTGGTAATGACGGTGCCAGTTTAACCTATGTTGGGAGTAAAGTAAAGGCATGCGAACGCGTAGGTTTTGAGTCAACGTTGATCAAAATGCCGAGTACTACATCGGAAACCGAGTTGCTCAAAAAGATCAAAGAACTCAACGAAAACGACGACATTGATGGCTTCATCGTACAACTTCCCTTGCCCGAACAAATCGATACCCAACACATCATCATGTCGATAGATCCCAGCAAAGACGTAGATGGCTTCCATCCCGAAAACTTCGGAAAAATGGCCTTGGATATGAGTACTTTTATTCCTGCTACTCCTTTCGGAATACTAGAATTGCTAGAACGATACCAAGTTGATACAGCGGGCAAACACACGGTTGTTATCGGTCGTAGCCACATTGTAGGTCGTCCAATGAGTATTTTAATGGGAAGAAAAGGTTTCCCCGGAAATTCAACCGTGACACTAACACACAGCCACACCAAAAATATCAACCAAATTACCTCACAAGCCGATATCATCATCACGGCATTGGGCGTTCCCAATTACCTCAAAGCCGAAATGATCAAAGACGATGCTGTCATTATTGATGTCGGAATCACTCGTGTGGCCGACGAAACTGCCGAAAGAGGCTACCGCATAACTGGCGATGTCGATTTTGAAAATGTGGTTAAAAAAGCGTCATACATCACGCCTGTTCCCGGTGGTGTTGGACCAATGACTATTGCCATGTTGCTCAAAAACACCTTGTTGGCACGTGAACAAAAACGACTCAAAAAATAATGACAATTGTTGTTGCCACCAAAGAGCAATTGCCTATTGTGCGCGATTTAGCACTGCAAATTTGGCCCATAACTTACGGTCATATTTTGGCCCAAGACCAGTTCGATTACATGATGGAAATGATGTACAGCCTGCCTTCGTTAGAACAACAATTGGCGCATCCTAAACCGTTTCTTTTGGTCGAAGACGATGGCAAGTACATCGGTTTTGCTTCCTACGAAATCAACTTCGAGAATACCAACAAAACCAAACTACACAAACTCTACGTTTTGCCTCAAATTCAAGGCAAAGGCATCGGTAAATTGCTCATCAACTACACCAAAGAAATCGCACAAAATGCAGGAAATACAGCCTTGCTACTCACCGTAAATCGCTTCAACAAAGCCAAAGATTTTTACCTCAAACTCGGATTCCAAATTACCGAAGAAAAGCAATTTCCAATCGGCAACGGCTACATCATGGACGATTACGTTATGGAACTTACTATTTAAGTCACTGTCATTGCGAGCTAGTCATTGCGAGCTTTTTAGCGAAGCAATCTGAAGCAATTAGAAGCCATCTCCAGCTTTACGTTCCAAGTTTTCTCGCACCAATTGGTTCTACTAAGCCCAACAAAGCGCTTCCGTTGGTCGCGTTGGTTCGGCAAGTACAACGCAATTGCTGCTTCAAAAAGCTTTCCTCTCCAATCTGGGCTAGGGCTTTTGTACATTGATTTAATTCTCTTTAAAAAACAAAAAGCTGCTCCCAAAAGAACAGCTTCTCTACTAAAAACTACAATATAAACCAATTCAAACTCCTAATTCAAACGGTAAGCAATAATATTGTTTTCTGCCCAATACGTGCTTCCAAATCCCGTCAACGTTTCGGTCGTGTTAGACGTTACGGTTCTGCCAGCTACATAATAATAGGTTTTATTTCCAGCGGTAGTATTATTGATGACAATTGTTCCAATAAGCATAGCATAAACACTGGTTCCGCCAAAATTTCCACTAGCCAAATTCGAACCCACTATATCGGGCGACGGCAACGGATTAATACCTGCGCTATCCGAAAATGATGATCGAACCCAAAAAAACGAGTTGTTGGGCGAGGGCAACGTAGTCGAGTTGCGCGCCAATAGCATGGTTACATTCACAGCATACCGCCCTGGAGGCAAAGTAATTGACGAACCTGTTTGTACAAAATTGGTCAAGGTATACGGAATGTTGACGCCGGTAGCGCTCAAAGTGCCTACAATATTATCAATTCCGGGTGATTGCCATGTGGCTACTCCAGTTCCATCTGAAGTCAGCACGCGTCCGTTCGCTTGTGTTCCATCTACTATCCGAATGGCGCCATTTGTTGTACTAGTAACATGCAAGGCTCTCGTTGGTGTTAGGGTTCCTATACCAACATTACCACCTGTAAAAATGCCAGCATAACCCAAATTATTTCCGTTAGCAAATAATGCTTGATCTGTATTGGTTGATACCGGAATGGTATTGCCCAAATGAGCGTAAACGCCAGTGGCAAAAAAACTCGACACCGGATCACCCATTCCCATCAGGCCAATACCATAGCCCCAATTGCCAGTTCCGAATCCGTTTCCACGTACTCCAATATTTTGGAAATCGGTTCCTGTGGTTTGTTGTTGCGCTTCGCCCAAAATGGTGCTTTTATTTGCACTCGACGCATTACTGACATGCAATTTTTCTGTTGGATTAGCTATTCCAATTCCAATGTCGCCTGTTGCTCGCTCAATTCGCATCCGTTCGATGTTGTTGGTGGCTACAGTCACATCATTGTTATCGGTTGTTCCCACAAAATTAGCCGTAGCCGGAATAGTTGAAACTCCGTAGGTTACTGGGGCGGGAGGAGAGGTAATTCCTGTATTTCCATTAAGAGACCAATCATGGGTACCACCAATCGGAATCCATCGGGCTAGTGCAGCATTCCAATAGTAAAAACCAGGCAACACATTGTTGGGTGCCACACCAGCCGCAGTCGTATTGTAAACCACAGTTGAGGTAACCAAAGCACCACCTTGCGGATTAACCACAGTAGTATTGTCTACAATAGAAGTTAAGGCCACTCGGGGAATTAAAACCCCATTGTTAGTAGAACTCACGTCGAGCATAGCGTTGGGAACAGTTGTATTTACACCAACTTGAGCCTGAGTAAATAGCGAAAACAGCAGTAAGTAAAAAGATATTTTTTTCATACTATTTTTTTATAAAATTTGTTTTGATAATTAGTTTATTGTTGTGAACTATATTCAATTCGTAATTCCCTTTTTCTAAATGATTGACATTTATAAAAATGGTTTTTGACGGTAATTTGTTGATTTTACCTTCGTATTTGATCTTTTTTTTCTCAGACATCGGAAATAATTAGTTGTTTAGCTACTAACTATAAATTCCATTTTACGGTTTTGAATTTTTGGTTGCCTCGGTCTTTTTTTCGACTTTCGGTTCTATTTTAGGCTCAACTGCTTTTTCAGTTTTTCTCGCCAAAGCACCCAAGAATTGAGTTTGTAAATCGGATGAAAAAAAAGAAAATGCAAGTAATAGGAAAGTGTACGTTTTAGTATTCATAACTCATTTGCGCTAATTGTTCACAGCAAAGATGAGTTGATTATACTACAATCAATAAGACTAATGTATCAGAATATCGGACGAATGTAACAAGTGGTTACAAGTCCTTACAATCAAGGTTTTGGAGAGGGAATTAATTGTTTTCTTGGTATTCGGTTGGTGTGCAATGGTACACTTCTTTGAAGCACCGAATAAAGTAAGACACGTCATTGAAACCAACACTATAGGCAATTTCGGCAACGGTAACATCTCCTTTTTTGAGTAAAGAGGCAGCCATTTTGATGCGTTCTTTTCTAAGAAATTCGGTGGTGGAAACACCCAAGAGGGATTTTAATTTTCGGTGCAGTTGCATGCGACTCATTCCCATAAAAGAAGCAAAATCGTCAGCCGAATAATCAGCATTGGAAAGTTCGTTATCCAAAACAACTTGCAGTTTTTCTAAAAACTTTTCATCGGCCGAATGAATGACAATGTCAGAGGGTTTTAGAATGAGTTCTTGGCTGTAACGATCGTGAAGTTTTTTACGTTCATTGAGCAATTGCGCTACTGTTTCTTTTACAATTTCATGGTTAAAAGGCTTCGTTAAATAGGCATCGGCAGTACTTTTTAGACCTTGTAAATGATTTTCATCAGAAGTTTTAGCAGTTAGGAGAAGAACAGGAATGAATGAAGTAAGTTCGTTAGTTTTTACTTTTTGCGTCAATTCAAAACCATCCATTTTGGGCATCATCACATCAGAAATGATGCAATCAGGTATTTCTTTTAATGCTAATTCCAAAGCTTGTTCACCATCTGAAGCTTCCAAAATTTGATAGTCTGTAAAAATACCTTTCAAAATAGACCGGATTTCTGCATTATCATCAACAAGTAGTAGAACAGGAAGTTCGTTGTTGGTAATTTCGTTGTTAATGACTTGTTTTTCATCCTTTTTGGGAACTACAATTGCGTTTGAAGGTGCCGATTCGATAGGGATTTCAATTCTAAAATGCAGTGTATCGCCGTCAACTTCTGCCTCGATTTTCCCTTGGTATAAATCAATCAATTCGTTTACTAATGCTAACCCAATTCCCACTCCTTTTTGGGTTTCTGTTTTTTGGTAAAAACGTTCAAAGAGTTTGGGTAAGTCTTCTTTTTTGATTTCTGTTCCAGAATTGGAGACCAC